>CBDVAL010000084.1:0-13585 GCA_965371955.1 uncultured bacterium
GAACCTGCCTTGGCCATGAGGACGAAGATCTCGCCGGGCTGGCCGTCCTCGTAGAGGCCGACGGTGATGTAGCCCTCGCAGCCGCCCACGTTGAACTTGTGGGTCTTGGCGTTGCGCTCGTCCGGCAGCTTGCGCCGCTGCCGGCTGCTGAAGTCCACCGCACTCAGGACTTCCCGGACGTCCGTGTCGGACTTGGCGGTGCTCAGCGGCTGGGTGCGTTTGCAGCCGTCACGGTAGATGGCCAGCGCCTTCAGGCCGCCCTTCCAGCCCTCCATGTACACCTTCTCGATGTCCTCCACTGTGGCCGTGCCGGGCAGGTTCACCGTCTTGGAGATGGCGCCCGAGATGAACGGCTGGGCCGCCATCATCATCCGCACATGGCCCATGGGATCGATGGAACGTTCGCCGTTGGCGGGGCGGAAGGCGCAATCGAACACCGGCAGGTGCTCCTTCCGGAGTTCCGGCGCACCCTCGATGGTGTCGTGCTCCTCGATGTAGTCCAGGATGGACTGGATCTCCTCGCGCTCATAACCCAGGCGCCGCAGCGCCAGCGGCACGGTGTTGTTGACGATCTTGAACATGCCGCCGCCCACCAGCTTCTTGTATTTCACCAGGGCGATGTCCGGCTCCACCCCGGTGGTGTCGCAGTCCATCATGAAGGCGATGGTGCCGGTGGGAGCCAGCACGGTGGTCTGGCTGTTGCGCACGCCCTGGACCTTCGCCAGCTGTACAGCGTCCTCCCAGGATGAGCGGGCCGCCGAGAGCAGCTCCACCGGGACGTGGTCATCAGCGATGGCCAGGGCGGCGTCGCGATGCCTGCGCAGCACCCGCACCATGGGATCCCGATTGATGGGAAAACCGGAGAACGGCCCGGTGCGGCCGGCGATACGTGACGAAGTGGCATAGGCCTCGCCGCACATGAGCGCGGTCACCGCGCCGGCATACGAACGGCCCTCGTCCGAGTCGTAGGGTAGCCCGCGCGCCATGAGCAGGGCGCCCAGATTGGCGAAGCCCAGGCCCAGGGGACGGAACGCATGGCTGTTGCGCTCGATGGACTCGGTGGGGTACGAGGCATAGTCGACGATGATCTCCTGCGCCAGGATGGAGACCTTCACCGCGTGGCGGAACTTGTCCACGTCCAGCTCGCCGTCGGCGCGCCGGAAGCGCATCAGGTTCAGCGATGCCAGGTTGCACGCCGAGTCGTCCAGGAACATGTACTCGGAGCAAGGGTTGGAGGCGTTGATACGCGCGGTGTTGGGACATGTGTGCCAGTCGTTCACCGTGGTGTCGTACTGCATGCCCGGATCGCCGCACTGCCAGGCCGCTTCGGCGAGGGTGCGCATCAGATCGCGGGCGCGGTAATGGTCGGTGACCTCGCCGCTGGTGACTGCACGGGTCTTCCACTCGCCGTCCGCCTCCACCGACCGCATGAAGTCGTCGGTGACCCGCACCGAGTGATTGGCGTTCTGGAAGAACACGGAGGAATACGCCGCTCCGTCGATGGCGCTGTCATAGCCGGCGTCGATGAGACTCCATGCCTTGCGCTCCTCGTCGGCCTTGCAGCGGATGAAGTCCTCCACATCCGGATGGTCGACGTTGAGGATGACCATCTTGGCGGCGCGCCGGGTCTTGCCGCCGCTCTTGATGACGCCGGCGAACGCGTCGTAGCCTTTCATGAACGACACCGGTCCGGACGCGGTGCCCCCGCCTGCCAGCAATTCCTTGCTCGAGCGGATGGCGGACAGGTTGGAGCCGGTGCCGGAGCCGAACTTGAACAGCATGCCCTCGGTCTTGGCCAGCGTCAGGATGGACGTCATGGTGTCGTCCACGGAGTTGATGAAACAGGCGGAGCACTGCGGCTTCTCCTCCACGCCCACGTTGAACCAGACGGGCGAGTTGAACGCCAGGTGCTGGTGCAGCAGTAGCCAGGTGAGCTCACCGTGGAAGGCATCGCCTTCCTCCTGGCTGGCGAAGTAGCCGCCGTCACGGCCCCAGGCGGTGATGGTGTCCACCACCCGGCCGATGAGCTGGCGCACCGAGCGCTCGCGCCCCGGTGTGCCGATCTGACCGCGGAAGTACTTCGAGGTGACCACGTTGGTGGCCAGCTGCGACCAGGCCTTGGGGATCTCCACGCCGCGCTGCTCGAACACCACCTCACCGTCGGTGCCGCTGATGAGGGCGGTGCGCATCTCCCACTCCACCTCGTCGAACGGGTTCACGCCGGGCTGGGTGAACATCCGCGCTACGCTGATCTCCTCGCGCGCACCCTCCACGCCGAGCCTGCCCAGGACGGGGGCCTCCTCCGCGGTCAGCACGTCCAGATCCTTGGGCACCAGGGGTGCCACGAAGGCCGGCGGTGCCGCGTCCAGACCGCTGGAGACGCCGGGCTCAGCGAGAGCGCCGGCGGGCTGTACCACGCGCGGCTGTCCGTTGCCGCCGTCTGAATGCGGGGCTTCGGGCCCCTTTTCAGGCTCATCCGGGAAGTCGGTCGACATGAATCCTCCTGGTCCTGCAAATGAGAAAGAATGAGTTCGGGAGGCAAAATGGGAAAGAAAACCCCATGACCTCCGATGTGCTTATGAATGACCTTTCCGGTTTGGGCCCCGGGGGGCCAGAATCGAGAGTGCCCGGCTCGCGGCTGCTGGACCGCGGGCAAGTGCCAGATTCCAGGGGGCTTGCCCGTTCCCGGGATGCAAGATCGAGGGGCATCGTAGCACCGTCCGCGAGGGGGTGTCAAGAGAAAAACCACCAGATATTGCGTGCCTGTGATCCGCGCCCCCTGCAGGTTGTGGGAAACCGTCCTGAAAAGCTGTGGAAAAATGGCCCCAGGGACCGTGGAAAGCCTGTGGAAATCTCAGCCGGCGGATCATCGGGGGCGCCCCCCTTCGCTTCCCTCATGATACGAATATAGAGCGAAAATGACAACCCGCGGGATTTCCACAGGGCGATGAAGTTCAGTTTTGGTACACTGCTCGGGACGCTCTGCACCGTCATGGGGGCCCGATGAAGAAGAAGCGATTTTTTTCCTCCAGCGCAATCCTCGGTAGCATCATCCTGTTGCTGGGGGTCCTGCTGACGCTGGACAACCTGGACGTGCTGGACTTCGAGTTGTTCCAGCTGTGGCCGCTGCTGCTGGTGGTGTGGGGCTTGTCGATGATGCTGCGGCGCGGCGGAATCCTGCCCAGGCTCATCGGCGGGATCATTTGCTTGGCCGGCGTGGCGCTGTTCCTGAGCAACCTGGGGTTATGGCGTGTGAGCTTCGGCGATCTGTGGCCGCTCCTGCTCATCATGCTGGGCCTGTCCATCCTGTTCGGCGCGCGCACCGGCAGCCGCGGCGTGGGCGGCAAGGGGGTCTCCGAGGACGACTTCGTCAGGCGCTGGGTGGCACTCGGGGGACTGGATCAGAAGATCACCTCGCGCAACCTCACCGGCGGGGAGATCACCGCGGTCATGGGAGGCATCGAGCTGGATCTGCGCGAGGCGGAGATGGCCGGCGAGGAGATGGAACTGGAGGTCTTCGCGCTCATGAGCGGCATCGTGCTGCAGGTACCGCCCGGATGGGACGTCACCAACGAGGTGACGGCGGTGGCCGGCGCCGTGGAGGACAAGACTGGGCCGCCAAGAGACCGGGGCGAGGCGCCGGCACGCCGGCTGATACTCCGGGGTCAGGCGGTCATGGCCGGCGTGGAAGTCAAGCACTGAGTTCACCGCCGCCATGGGGGTTGCGGAGCGAACGCCCTGACTGGCGCATGATGGATTGAACGTGTTGCCTTTCTTTGTACTCGACACAAGGAGTGGAACATCGTGAGCAAGACAATGGCGAACTTGACATGCATGATCTTCGTGCTGGCACTTGCAGGCGGCACGGCCGTAGGAGAAGGCGAGTCACCGAAGGTCCTGCCCATCCCACCCAAGGTCATCAACCCTCCATGGCTCCAGGCGCGGCAGGACAAGCAACTGGCCACCGTGGACCAGTTCCAGGTTTTCCACGGCTTCCGCTTCACCGATGAGGTGGCCGCCAGCGGCATCACCTTCCGGCACAAGGTCGTGGATGACGCCGGACGCAACTACAAGGCGGTCCACTACGACCACGGCAACGGCCTGGCCATCGCCGACGTCGATGGGGACGGGCACCTGGATATCTACTTCGCCACACAGGTAGGCTCCAATGAGCTGTGGCGCAATCGGGGCGACGGCACGTTCGAGGACATCACCGCCCGTGCCGGCGTGGGAATGGCCGATCGCATCTCGGTAGCCCCGTCGTTCGCCGACATCGACAACGACGGCGACCCGGACCTGTTCGTCACCAGCGTGCGCGATGGGAACCGGTTGTTCGAAAACCAGGGCCAGGGGAAGTTCAAGGACATCTCCGTCGCCTCCGGCCTGGATCATCACGGGCATTCCTCCGGCGCGGTATTCTTCGACTACGACCGGGACGGCTTGCTGGACCTGTTCGTGACCAACGTGGGCCAGTACACCAGCGAAAAGAAGCTCACCGTGGTGGGGGACGCCAGGCGCGGCATCGACCCGGGTCGTTATCACTACTACGAGGGCTTCGGTGATGCGTTCTCCGGGCATCTGAAGCCGGAACGCACCGAGCGCAGCATCCTCTATCACAACCGGGGCAAGAACCGCTTCGAGGACGTGTCCGAGAAGATGGGCCTCATCGACGAGAGCTGGAGCGGCGACGCCAGTCCCATCGACGCCAACGGCGACGGCTGGCCGGACCTCTATCTGCTGAACATGCAGGGTCACGACCAGTACTACGAGAACGAACAGGGCAAGCGCTTCGTCAACAAGAGCCGCGAGGTGTTTCCCAAGACCCCCTGGGGCGCGATGGGAATCAAGGTGTTCGACTACAACAACGACGGCGTCATGGACATCTACATCACGGACATGCACTCCGACATGAGCGGCCCCATTCCTCTGAAGAACGAAAAGGTCAAGTCCGAGATGCGCTGGAAGGAGGACTACCTGCGCAGCGGCGGCATGAGCATCTACGGCAACGCGTTCTTCGAGGGCCAAGGGGACGGTACGTTTCGTGAGATCTCCGATGCCAACGGCACGGAGAACCTGTGGCCGTGGGGCCTGGGTGTGGGCGATCTGAATGCCGATGGTTTCGTGGACGCGTTCGTGGCCTCCAGCATGAACTTTCCGTTCCGCTACTGCGTCAACACCGTCCTGCTCAACAACCGTGGAAAGAAGTTCCTGGACAGCGAGTTCATCCTGGGCGTGGAGCCTCGCCGCGACGGCAGGACGGCGGTGCGTTGGTTCGAGTCCGATTGCACCGGCGAGGAGAAGAGCAGTCGCGCCTGTCAGCAGCTTGCCGGAAAGGAACAAAAGATCGAGGTCTGGGCTGCCCTGGGCTCACGCTCCTCGGTCATCTTCGACCTCGACGGCGATGGCGATCTCGATATCGTCACCAGCGAGTTCAACGCGCCACCCATGATCCTGGTGAGCAACCTGTCGGAGAAACAGAAGGACCTGCATTACCTCAAGATCAAGCTGACGGGGACGAAGTCGAACCGTAGCGGCCTGGGAGCGGTGGTCCAGGTGAAGACTGCCAAGGCGACCTATACCAAGGTCCTCGACGGGAAGTCCGGCTACCTCTCTCAGAGCCTGTACCCGCTCTACTTCGGACTGGGAGAGGAGTCCAAGATCGAGCACATCGAGGTCACCTGGCCCTCGGGAAAGAAACAGCTCATCGAGGCGCCCCGGGTGAGCGGCCAGTTGCTGGAGATCAAGGAGCCGTGAAACGACGGTGCCATCCGGATGGCGACGCCGGCGCGCCGTGCTGCAGTCGGTACAGCGTCTGATAGATTCCGCCGTCGCGCTGCAGCAGGTCGCGGTGCGTGCCCTCTTCCTCCACGCGGCCATGGTGCAATACGAGGATGCGGTGGGCGCGGCGCACCGTGGCCAGGCGATGCGCGATCAGGATGGACGTGCGGCCACGTAGCAGTGTCTCCAGTGCCTCCTGGATGCGCGCCTCGGTCTCCGGGTCCACGGACGATGTGGCCTCGTCCAGGATCAGTACCGCGGGGTCGAACGCCAGCGCTCGTGCAAACGACAGCAGTTGCTTCTCGCCCACCGAGAAGTTCGAGCCGCGCTCGCGCACCTCCTGGTTGTAGCCCTGGGGAAGTGCTTCGATGAAGCGGTGCGCATGTACTGCCTCTGCCGCCCGGCGCACTTGCTCGGCGCTCACCTGTGGATCCTCGAGGCTGATGTTGCTGCCCACGCTGCCGGCGAACAGGAACGAGTCCTGTAGCACCACGCCGAGGCTGCGACGTAGCTCGCCGAGGTCGTAGTCGCGCACGTCCACTCCGTCGAGCAGGACGCGGCCGTGTTGCACGTCATACAGCCGCGCCAGGAGCTTGATCAGGGTGGACTTGCCGGAGCCGGTCCAGCCCACCACGGCGAGCTGTTCGCCTGCGGCGACGCGGAACGACACATCATGCAGCACCGGCGGGCCGCCGTCGTAGGCGAACGTCACGTTCTCGAACGCTACCTCGCCGCGCAGCCTGCCGTTGACCCGGCGCGGCGACGGAGGCGAGACGATGGTGGGCTCGGTGTCCAGGAGCTGAAAGATGCGCTCTGATGACGCCATGGCGGCCTGCATGACGGCGTAGCGCTGCGACAGCTCCTGCACCGGGCGGAAGAACTTGCCGGCATATTCGATGAACGCCACCAGCGTGCCGAACGTCACCGCCCCCGCCAGGATGCGCCAGCCTCCGGCCCACAGGATGGCCGCCAGCGTCACCGAGCCCAGCAGCTCGGCCAGGGCGCTGAACACGGAGTCGTAGCGCACCGCCTCCATCTCCGCGTCTCGGTGTCCGCGGTTGATCTCGCGGAAGTCCTCCAGGTTGTCCTTCTCCCTGCCGAACAACTGCACGACGCGCATGCCGGTGACCGCCTCCTGCAAGAAGGCGTTCAGACGCGCGATGCGGGTGCGCACCTCGCGGTACGATCGCCGTATACGAGAGCGGAAGAACCACGAGACGGCCAGCAGCGGGGGCAGGATGGAGAACGTCACCAGCGCCATGCGCACGTCCATCCACAGCAGCAGGGCGATGATCCCCAGCAGCTTCACCAGGTCAGCCAGGATCAGGACCAGGCCCGAGGTGAACGCCTCGTTCACCGCCTCCACGTCGGTGGTGGTGCGGGTCATCAGGCGGCCCACCGGGTTGCGGTCGAAGAACGACGACGGCAGGCGGTGCAGGTGCGAGAACACCTCTACCCGTAGGTCGTGGACCACGTTCTGTCCGGTCCGCTCCAGGACGTAGAGCTGGGCGAAGCGCAGCAGGAACTCGGCCGCCAGGGCGGTGAGGAACAGCACCGCCAGCATCCCGAGCCCGTCCCGGGAGTCTCCCAGGATGTGCTCGTCGATGGCCACCTTGATCAGGTAGGGCTGCACCAGTTGTGCCGCCGAGACCGCCAGCAGCAGCACGAGCGACAGCAGCACCAGGCCGCGGTACGGCCGCACGTAGCCCCACAGCCGCCGGATCAGTCGGGCATCGTAGGCCTTGCCCAGCGCCTTCTCGCTGTGATGCGTGGCGGCGGACGGGCCTCTCATGGGGTGTCCATGCGCTGCTCGAGGACGTGGCGCTGGAACAGGCGAGCGTAGACTCCGTCCAGCTGCAGCAGATCCTCGTGTGTGCCCTGCTCCGCCACGCGCCCTTGGTCCAGCACGATGATGCGATCCGTCCCTGCCAGGGTGGAAATGCGGTACGAGATCAGGATGCAGGTGCGCCGCTCGCCGTCGCCCAGCAGCTTGGTCAGGATGGCCTGCTCTGCCTCGGCGTCCACGCTGGCCAGCGCGTCATCGAGGATGAGAAGGTCGGCCCCGGCCAGGGTGGCCCGGGCCAGCGTGGCCCGCTGGCGCTGGCCGCCGGAGAGGGTGAAGCCGCGCTCTCCCACCACCGTGTCCAGTCCGTCCGGAAACTCCTGCAGATCGTCCTGCAGATGCGCCCCGGCCACCGCGTGCTCCACCTCCTCGGTGGTCGCCGAGGGGTATCCCAGGGTGATGTTGTCGCGCAGCGAGCGCGAGAACAGGAAGGCCTCCTGCGGCACGTAGCCCAGGGCGCGCCGTACCGCCGATGTGGGCAGCTCATTGATGTCCCGGCCGCCGATGAAGATCGTCCCCGGCGGCGCCGGGTAGTGTCGTGCCAGCAGGTTCACCAGCGTGGATTTGCCGGACCCCACGCCGCCCACCAGCGCCACCCGGCTTCCCTGCGGGACCGTAAAGCTGACGTCGTCCAGCTGCGGCGCTGTCTGGCCCGGGTAGGCGAAGGTCAGTGCGCGGATTTCAATATCACCGGACACCGCATCGGCATCCGCGGACTCCGGTTCGTCGGCGGCGGGTGGGACGTCCGGCTCCTGGTCCATGATCTCGCGCACCCGCTGCAGGGCGCCGATGCCGCGCTGGAACATGTTCACCACCCAGCCCATGGAGATGGTGGGCCAGGCCAGGAACATCAGGTAGGCATTGAAGGCCACGAAGTCCGCGAAGGTGATGCGCCCCTGCACCACATGGCCTCCACCCACGAACAGCACCACCAGAGTCGCGACACCCGTGACCACGCCGATGAGCGAGAGCATGGAGCCGCGCAGCACCGCCATGGAAAGGTTGCGCCGCCGGAACTCCGCGCACAGCCCGCGGAACGCCTCGATCTCGCGCTCCTCCTGCACGAAGGTCTTGATCTGCTGGACGCCGCTGAGGCTCTCCTGGGTGCGATTGGAGATCTCACCGAGCTGCTCCTGCACCGCGACCGAGCGCACGTAGACCCGCCGGCTGATCTGGTTCACGGCGACGAACAGCACCGGAAACGGCAACAGGGCCACCAGCGTCAGCCGGGCGTCGATGCGCAGCAGCAGTACCAGGGTCGCCGAGTAGACGATGACGGTGTTGAGCAGGTTGAGGATGCCCGGCCCGTAGAGCGAGCGCAGAAGGCGTAGGTCGTTCACGCCCCGGGACATGATGTCGCCGGTGCGGTGGGCGTCGTAGAACGAGCCTCCCAGGCGCACCAGGTGGGCGAAGAAGTCGTTGCGCACGTCGTAGACCACGCGGCGGCTGGCGCCGAGCATCTTCAGCCGGGACTGCGCGCGTGCCCAGGCCTGCAGCACGGCCACCATCCCCATCAGGCCGGCGGTCCGCGCCAGTGCCTGCAGCGTGGTGCCCGCCTCGATGTCCTGCACCGCGCCGCGCAGCAGCCAGGGGAGCAGCAGGCTCAGGCCGTTGGTGGCCAGCAGGAGCAGCAGTCCGGCAGCGTAGGCGCCGCGGTACGGCCGGAAGTAGCGCAGCAGATGGGCGAGCATCAGGCGTGTGGCCGGGCCACCAGTCCCATCAGGACGGCCTCGGCCGCAAGGCGCGGGTTCACGTTGCCGCGCACTCGCCGCCTGGCCTCCTCCAGCCCGCCGAGCGCAGCGACGGCGCGCCGGCCGAACCGCGCGGTGAGGGGACGCAGGCGCTGGGCGGCGTCGGCGTGCACCAGGGCGTCGTCCGCGACACCCTGCTGCAGCAGCGCCAGGTCCCGCAGGATGCTGGCGAGGCTGGTCATCGCCGCCTCGAACGAGCCGGCATCGGCGCCCAGCTGCTCCGCCAATCCCAGAGCTTGCCCCAGTTCACCACCACCGCCTGCCGACTCCAGCAGCGCCAGCAACTGTTCGCGCAGCTCGTCCTCGTGCTCCAGGTCGATGCTCAGTGCCCGGCCCACGCTGCCCCCGGCCAGGCGCGCCAGCCGTTCCGCCTGGTCCGCCGGATGGTCGCGCTGCTGCAGCAGGCCGGAGAGCTCCGCCACGGGCAACGGGGCGAAGCGCAGGTCCTGGCAGCGCGAGCGCAGCGTGGCCAGGAGACCCTGCGGGTGGGCGGTGATGAGGATCAGCAGCGCGGACGGCGGTGGCTCCTCCAGCGTCTTGAGCAGGGCGTTGGCGGCCTCGCGGTTCATGCGGTCCGCCGGGTCCACGATGAAGACGCGCTTGCGGCCCTCGTACGGGCGGTAGCCGGCCTCGCGGCACAGGTCCTTCACCTGGTCGATCTGGATCTGCCTGCGCCGCGGCGGATAGAACAGCACGTCGGCGTGCAGGGCCGTTGCCCGCGTCTGGGTCCGGTCCTTGAGATGATCATGGTCGTATCCCCCCAGCACACGCCGGCAGGCCGGGCAGGAGCCGCATCCGGTCCCCGGCTGTTCGGAGCACTGGATGGCGGCCGCCAGGGCGAACGCCGAGCGCCGCTTGCCCACGCCCTCCGGGCCGTGGAACAGCAGGGCATGATGCAAGCGGTCCGTGGCCAGGGCGCGTTGCAAGGGTTCCAGCACCCTGCCGTGGCCCACGATGTCGTCGAAGGTGGAGGTCACCGATGCCTCACGGGAGTTTCAGGAACAGGGAGAGATCGTGGGCGATGCGGCGCGCCACTCTCTCCGGTGGTTGCATGGCGTTGATCACGCGGAAACGGCCCGGATGATCCCGGGCCAGCGACAGGAACCCGTCGCGTACGCGACGGTGGAAGTCCACCGCCTCGCGATCCAGCCGTGCCTCCGACTCGTCACCCAGGTTCCGGCCCTGCGCTCGCTCCAACCCCTCCTCCACCGGCAGGTCGAGCAGGAAGGTGAGGCCGGGCGCGGTGCCGGCCGTGGTGAGTGACGATAGCATCTTGATGGCGTTGAGAGGAATCTCCCTGCCGAAGCCCTGGTAGGCCACGGTGGAGTCCTCGTAGCGGTCGCACAGAACGATCTTGCCGGCCTGCAGCGCCGGCTGGATCACCTGCTCCAGATGCTGCGCGCGCGCGGCGTAGATCAGCAGTAGCTCGGTGAGGGGAGTCATGTCGCAGTGGGAGGGATCCAGCAGGACGCCTCGCAGAGCATCGCCGATCGGGGTCCCGCCGGGCTCCCGGGTCGACAGCGGCTCGAGTCCCCGGGAGGCCAGGTACTCCGCCGCCGTTGCGATCTGCGTCGACTTGCCCGAGCCCTCGATGCCCTCGAAGGTGATGAATCGATCCATGAAACGCACCCACCGGCCCGGATCCCGACTCCCTCGGCCTGTATAAACTCAATGTTTTCCGGACGTTACCATATATCCGGAGGCATATCAAGGAGGGGCTGCCGGGATGGGTTTACAATGCCGCCACCGGGATGGCGAGCAAGAAGGGGGGCTCATGCTGGTCTGCTATCAGTGCGGCGAGGAGATCGAGCTCGAGGGCAAGGTAGTGCGCAAGGACACCTGCCCGTCGTGCCATGCGTGGCTGCACTCGTGTCGCCATTGCCGCTTCCATGACCCGGCCGTGAACAACCAGTGCCGTGAGCCGGCCGCGGAGTGGGTGTCCACCAAGGAGAGCAACAATTTCTGCGAGTACTTCGAGCCCGGCGGAGATCGCGGCCCCGTGCGTTCTCGCCAGCTCGGGCGCGAGGCGTTCGATCAGCTGTTCAAGAAGTAGCTGCGGCCCCGCCGTCCGTCCGTGCCCGCGGCTGCTCGATCTTCATGAACTGCAGCGCCAGCAGCGAGATGAGGCAGTAGGCGGTGAAGTAGTAGAAGCCGACCCCGAGTTCCGCATCCAGGTTCTCGTTGGCCTTGCCCGCGAGAAACGCGGTGTACACGGCCACCACGAACACGTCGTTCATGGCCCATTTGCTGAGTGAGCGCACGAAGCGGTACAGGCGGGAACGCGCCGACTGCAATACCAGCACCGACAGCAGCACCAGGCCTTTCACCAGAGGGACCACCACGCCGAACACCAGGATGAGCCCGGCGACGAAGTCGTCGCCCGTCTCGTGCAGGCCCTCGATGGTGGTGAGGATGCTGCGGGTCTCGGAGAACAGCTCCATGGTGCGTCCCAGGAGCGTGAACGACGCGCTGATGGTGATCAGGGGCTGGGTCAGGCCGGGGTAGAGCAGCACGAACGAGACCACCACCAGGGCCAGGGCGATGATATTGCGTGTCGTCATGCTTCTCCCTCGCGCGACCCGGATGTGCCCGGCCGCATAGACGTTCCAACGGATCGCGGACGCTACAGGTTCGCCGTTTCAGAGGATGGGCGCGCTCTCCAGGCAGGTTTCTCCCGCCATGGAGACAGCCATCCTGAAGCCGGCAGTGCTGGAAGCATAGCCCATCTCACCGTCCGCAACAGCCCCACGGTCCCTGCCTGCAGCAACTTGCGACGATCCATCCGGACTCCGGCGCGTGCACCGCCCCTGCGCGTTGCGGTCAGCGAGGGCTGACCAGGATCTCACGGGCGCGGGCCACGTCCTTCCGGATCTGCGCCACCAAGTCCTCGGGAGAAGCGAAGCGCCGCTCCTCGCGCAGGCGCTCGATGAATTGCAGCCCGACCCGGCGATGGTAGAGGTCGCCGTCGAAGTCCAGTACGTGCGTTTCCAGCGCCAGCTCCTCGTCATCGAAGGTGGGGCGCCGGCCGATGTTGGTGACGCTGGCCAGGGGGCGGTCGTCCACCCGCAACCAGGTGGCGTACACGCCCTGCGCCGGGATGAGCTCGTTCTCGCACGCCAGGTTGGCGGTGGGGAACTGCAGCTTCCTGCCCCGGCGAGCGCCCTCCACCACCGTTCCCATCATCTCGTACGGCCTTCCCAGCATGCGCGCCGCCGCGGCGGCGCGGCCCTCCTGCAGCGCATGGCGGATGCGTGTGGCGGAGATGATCTCGCCGTCCTCGTCCACCACGCCGACCCCCTCCGCCTTGAAGCCCAGTCGTTCACCCAGGCTGCGCAGCAGCGTCACGTCGCCCTCGCGATTGTGGCCGAAGCGAAAAGGGGTTCCGATGAAGATCGTGCGCGGCTGGAAGTGCGGCACCACCATGGACTGCACGAACTCCCTGGCCGGCGTGCGACACAGCTCCGGCGTGAAGTGAAGGTTCATCACCAGATCCATGCCGGCGGCCTCCACCATGGCCAGCTTCTGCTCGACCGTGGTGAGCAGCAGCGGCGCCAGCTCGGGCCGCAGCAGCTTGGCCGGATGCGGCTGGAAGGTGATGAGGGAAGCGGTGCCGTGGATGCGGCGCGCCTCGTCCACCACGAGGGAGAACAGCTTCTGGTGTCCGCGATGCATCCCGTCGAAGTTGCCGATGGTCAGGACGGCAGCGGCCGGAGGTGACGGTAATTGCTTGAGGCTGTCCAGTACCTTCATGCCGCCCTCACGCCGCGCCGGTGGGCAGCAACCGCAGTCCCACCTGCAGCACGAGGTTGGCGTACAGGCCGCAGACCAGGTCGTCGGCCACGATGCCGAAGCCGCCGTGCTGGCGCTCCAGGGCCCGGGCGGGCTGCACCTTGACCACATCGAACAGGCGGAACAGGAAGAACCCCGCGGCCACGGTGCTGACCGTCAGCGGCACCGCGAACATGGTCACCAGGAAGCCGGCCGCCTCGTCGATGACCACCGCGCTCGGGTCCTTGCCCAGCAGCTTCTCCACCACATCCGCGGAGGCGATGCCGATGGCGGTGATGAGCACCAGTGCGATGCCGTACACCCACGGCGAGCCCGCGGACATGATCAGAAGATAGAGCGGGATGGTGGCCAGGGTTCCCCAGGTTCCCGAGGCTATGGGTATGTAGCCGACGCCTCCCAGGGTGGCCACCGCCAGCGCCAAGCG
>CBDVAL010000085.1:0-13408 GCA_965371955.1 uncultured bacterium
GGTCTTGCCCTGCTCGAGCGGGTTTGGTTCCACTTGTTGCTCCATCAGGTACGCCTCCCGGGGAGTTTCCCACCGCCGGCGCGATCGCCGGGGACGGAAAAGCCCCGCAGGAAACCTAGGTGGGAAGCGGCTTCGCGGCAAGTGCGCCGGTGGTGCGGGGTGTCGGAATTCGACATAATGACGGGCACCATGGACGGCAAGCGAAAAACAAGGAACCGGCTGCTGATCCTGGCCGGGACCGGCATGGCCGGCCTGGTGGTGATCCTCTCCGTCCTCATCGTGGTGTCCCGCGTCATGCCGGTGCATACCTTCGAGCTGGGGGAGCACACGTCACTGGGATTGGTGGACCCGCACCTGGAGATTGCGGTGATCCAGGCCGAGCACCCGGACCGCTGGGGCGAGGAGCCCGGCCGGAGTCCGCAAGGCATCTTCTACCTGCTGACGCTGGAGCTGCGCAGCAGCGCCGTCGAGATGGAGACCCACGACGGAAAGCTGAACGTCCTGGTGTTCGACGCCGACGGGCAGCGCTACCTGCCGTTGCATCCGCTGACCGATGAGCCGGGCCTGTGGCGCTACCCCGCCCTGAAACCAGGGGGTTCCGCCCGCGAGCGCTTCCTGTTCGACCTGCCGGCCTCGGTGCGGGAGCCGGGGCTCTGGGTCACCAGCAGGACGTGGATCACGCAGCTGCTTCCCGGCGGCGAGCGCAGCCGCTTCCAGCCCAAGCTGGTGTTCGACCTGGAACGGGCGGATGCGCCGACCCCGTTGCCACTCCGGCCGCATCGGTGATAACCTCTTGATATGAACGCGTTTGATGCTTTCGTCCTGCTGGCTGCACTGGCCCTGTTCTGCGTGGGCATGCTGCGCGGCGTGGTGCGCATCTCGGTGGGGCTGGGCGGCATGATCCTGGGCCTGGTGGTGGCGCTGCAGTACGAGGCCACGCTGGCCCCGCGAGTCCAGCACGTGGTGAGTGACGATGTGCTGGCGCACCTGCTGTCCTTCGCTCTGCTGGTGATGGCCGTGATGGCGCTGTCCCTGTTCGCAGGCTGGGTCCTGCGTCACCTGCTCAACAAGGCGCATCTGGGCTGGCTGGATCGTCTCCTCGGCGCCGCCGCGGGCCTGGTGTGCGCGGCCCTGCTGGCAGCCGCGGTGGCCGTTCCCCTGGCCTCGGTGCTGCCGCGTGGTTCGCGCATCCTGACGGAGTCCCGCCTGGCGCCGGTGACGCTACAGGTGAGCCGCCTGGTGGTGCGGCTGGCCCCCGAGGAGTTGCGCGAGCGGTTCCAGCAGGGGCTGGATCGCATCAAGGAAAGCACCACATGATCACGCGGTCCCCCTGTTAGGCTTTCTCCCTCCAACAGAAGTCCGGAGAACCGTTCATGTCGAAGAGCCGTCTGGAAGCACGCGCCCTGGACCGCTACGTGAAAGGGGTGCGCCCCGAGTTCGAGAAGACGCTGAAGCGCATGGTGGAGATCCCCAGCGTCAGCATGGACCCGAAGCGCAAGGGCGCCATGAAGGCCTCCGCGGCGCACGCCGTGGATCTGCTCAAGGCCCTGGGTGCGAAGGCCCGCACCGTGAAGACACCGCTGCATCCGCTGGTCATCGGGAAGCTCATCCAGGACAGGTCCTATCCCACGGTGACCATTTACAACCATCTGGACGTCCAGCCCGCCGATGGCAAGAAGGAGGGCTGGAAGCACGACCCGTTCCGCTTCACCAGAGACGGCGATCGTTACCTGGGCCGCGGCAGCACCGATGACAAGGGACCGGCGCTCACCGCCTACTACGGCGTGCGCTGTGCGCTGGAGAACCGCATTCCGCTGAACTTTCAGTTCCTGTGGGAGCTGGAGGAGGAGATCGGCTCACCCTCCTTCGAGGGCGCGCTGCGGGTGCATGCCGCCTCGCTGAAGACGGATTCGGTAGTGGTCTCGGATACCATCTGGATCTCGCGCAGCCGTCCGGCGATCTCCTATGCACTGCGCGGCGTGCAGGCAGCGCTGCTGCGCCTGCAGACCGGCGCCAAGGACGTGCACTCCGGCCTCACCGGCGGCGCGGCCCGCAATCCCATCGCGGAGCTCATGGACCTGGCCGGCCGGCTGGTGGATGCGCGCACCGGCCGGGTGCGCATCCCCGGCTTCTATGACGATGTCACGCCGCCCTCCCGGCGCGAGTTGCAGTCGTTCCGGGACTCGGGCTTCAGAACGTCGGTCTTCCGGATGGCGCATGAGCTCAAGTCGCTACGTGCCACCAAGGAGCTGGACGTGATGCAGCGCATCTGGACCCGCCCCACGTTCGAGGTGCATGGTATCGCCGGCGGCTATAGCGGCCCGGGGGTGAAGACCGTGGTGCCGCAAAGCGGTGAGCTGAAGGTGAGCATGCGCCTGGTGCCGGGCCAGAGGCCCGCGAAGATATTCCGCGCCCTGAAGCAGCACGTGAAGAAGCTGAATCCGGACGTGAAGGTCGTCTCCGACTCGGTCCTGGAGCCGTACATGGGTGACTTCTCCGGACCGTACGCCGATGCCGCCCGGGAGGCGGTGAAGTTCGCGTTTCGCCGCACACCGGCGTTCGTGCGCGAGGGCGGCTCCATCGGCGCGGTGGTCACCATGCAGAAGCTCCTCAAGGCCCCCATCGCGTTCCTGGGCTTGAGCCTGCCGGAGCACGGCTACCACGCCCCCAACGAGTTCTACGACTGGGGCCAGGCAAGCGGCGGCATGAAGATGTTTGCCCGCTACTTCGAGGAGATCTCCCGGCTGACCTGAGCCGGGGGAACCCCCGGCAGCGGCGGTGAGGACGGAATAACACGGGCCGGGCAGCGGTTGTCACAGGTCGACGTGTCTTCTTCCCGAACAACGAGGAACCCATGAAGCTGCCTGCTCTCTCCCGTGCTCTCCTGTTTGCCCTCGCGGTCTCGCCCGTGGTGGCACAGCCCTTTGATCCCGAGCCCATGCCCCACAAGGACATCGACGGCAGCCCCATGTACATCGTGCTGCCACGGGATGAGATCCCCGCGCTGTTCGAACCCGAGTTCCTGCGCGGCGAGGAGGCGGACGCGCAGATGGAGCCGGATGAGCCCATCCTGGGTGTCTTCGACGGTGTCACTGCCCGTGCCTACTCGCTCTGGCAACTGAACCACCACGAGGTGGTGAACGACATGCTGGGCGATGTGCCCATTGCCGCCACCTGGTGACCGCTGGCGGGAACGGGCGTCGTGTACGCCCGCAAGGTGGGGGAGAAGACGCTGACCCTGGGTGTGTCGGGGAACCTGTGGAAGGATGTCCTGGTTCTCTATGACCGCGAGACCGACTCGCTGTGGACGCAGCTATCGGGCGATGCCATCGACGGCCCCCTGGTCAGCCAGAGCCTGCAGGAGATCCCCTCGGAGATGAGCACCTGGGCCGAGTGGAGGGCACGGCACCCGGACACGGTGGTGCTCAAGAAGAGCGTGCCGGTGGGCCCGGCCTACCTCGGCTATGCCTCGGACCCGGACATGCTGGGGATGTTCGGCAGCAAGAACCCCGACCGGCGCTTGGGCGGCAAGGAGAGGGTCTACGGTGTGCGGCTGCCCGGGGGCGCAGCGCTGGCGGTGGTGGAATCCCACCTGGAGCAAGAAGGTGGTGTCATCGCCTCGGTGGGTGGGAGCAGCCTGCTGATCACCGGATCTGCGGCGGGCGGTGTGGTGGCCTACCGGCTCCCGAAAGGAGTTGCGGGGGCGGCATCGCAGCAGGACGGCACGTGGAAGCTGGCGGACGGTTCCAGCGTGGAAGCATCCACCGGAGACGTCTTGGGCGGTCCGAGGCAGGGTGAGACGCTCGAGCGGCTACCCGTGACCCGTGCCTACTGGTTCGCCTGGGCCTCGTTCTACCCGGGCTCGAAAGTCGTGGGCAAGGAGTAACGGCGGCCGGTGAGCGGCCGGCAGCCCGCGCCAGGCAACGCCTGCGGGAGACGAACTCACGTCCGCAGCCGGTAGCCGGACCGGAGAAGGAAGTAGGTCAGGGCGAACAGGGACGCCGCGGCCGCGTTGACCACCACCAGGCTGATGGCCGGGGCGATGTCCGAGACGCCCAGGAAGCCGAAGCGAACACCGTCCACCATATAGAGCATGGGGTTGAAGAACGAGGCGGTGCGGAAGGCCGGCGGTAGAAGATCCACCGAATAGAACACGCCGCCGAGGTAGGTGAGCGGCAGCACGACGAACGATGAGATCTGGCTGAGCTGGTCGAACTTCTCGGCGCGGATGGCGGCCACCAGGCCCAGGAGCGCGAAGCTCAGCGAGGCCGGAATGGCCATGGCGATGAGGAACACCGGGTTGCGAACCGGCACCACGGCGAACGGGATGGCCGCCACGTAGGTCACCATTCCCACCAGCAGGCCACGAACCACGCCACCGACGGCGTAGCCCATGAGGATCTCCCCATGGCTCATGGGCGCCACCAGCAGGTCGACGATGTTGCCCTCGTACTTGGAGACCAGCAAGGAGGAGGCGGTGTTCTGGAACGAGTGGTTGATGACGCCCATCATCACCAGTCCGGGAATCAGGAATTCCACGAACGGGATGCCGTGAAACGGGCTGATGCGTGAGCCCAGGGCCTGGCCGAAGATCAGCAGGTAGAGCAATGCCGTGATCACCGGCGTGGCCAGGGTCTGGGTGGGCACCGACATGAAGCGGGCCACTTCCTTGCGCAGCAGTGTGCGGAACCCCACGGGGATATGGATCATGGCCGTTCCTCCCGTCGAACGCCGTCCCGGGCGGCGCCTTTGCCCGCGGCTCCGGTGAGCTTGAAGAACACCTCCTCCAGGTCCGGCGTGCGCAGCGTGATGTCCGCGATCTCCACTCCGGTGGCGCGCAGCGCCTCCAGCCATAGGTTGAGTTCGCCGCAGTGCGGGTCGATCTGGAAGGTGACGCGCGTGCCGCCGCGCTCGAGCCCGGCGGTCTGCCCCTCCACCGGCCCCATGGGGCGCGGCAGGGGCTCGCACAGGTCGATGATCACTTGCTTCTTGCCCACCTGGCTCAGCAGGTTCTCGCGGCTGTCCAGGGCCACCACCCGTCCCTGATCCAGGATGGCAATCCGGTCGCAGTGTTGCTCGGCCTCGATCAGATAGTGCGTGGTGAGGATCACCGTGGTGCCGGCCTGATGGATCTCACGGATGAACTCCCAGAACGAACGCCGCAGGGTCACGTCCACGCCGGCGGTGGGCTCGTCCAGGATGAGCACCTTCGGCTGGTGCACCAGTGCCTTGGCCACCAGCAGCCGTCGCTTCATGCCGCCGGACAGCTGGTTGATGTTCTTGCGGCGCTGTTCCCACAGGTCCAACCGGCGCATCAACTCCTCACACCACACCCTGCCATCGGCGATGCCGAAGTAGCCCGAGTGATAACGCAGGCTCTTCTCCACGGTGAAGTAATGGTCGTAGACCAGTTCCTGCGGTACCACGCCGATGAGGCTACGGGTGCGGCGGTAGTCGCGGGTCACGTCGTAGCCGAACACTTCCACCCGGCCGGCGGTGCGCCGCGTGGGACCGGCCAGGATGTTGATGAGTGTCGACGTGCCGGCACCGTTGGGGCCCAGAAGGCCGAAGAACTCGCCCTGCGGCACCTCCAGGGAGATGCCGTCCAGGGCGGTGACATCGCCGTACTGCTTGATCAGCTTGTGGATGAATACGGCCGGTTGTTTCACGGAGGCCCCTCCTGCCATGGCGGAAGAGTGCGAATCATACGCCTGTGGGGGCTCGCGGTTCCAGCCCGCGGCAGGTGTGCTACGGTGACAACGGTCCGGCGACACGGGCCGAGAGCGGAGGGAGCATGAAGAACCCGAGACGAGGAGTTGCCATGATGGCCCTGCTGGTGCTGCTGGCGCTGGCGCCGTCCGGCCCGTTGGCCGCCGATGGGTCGCTAAGGTCCTTCGAGACCGTCACCGTGCCGCCGGTGGGGCGCGGCGAGACCAGCGAGCTCATCGACGCGGGGATCCTGGACGTCGAAGGCTATCGCGAGGTCGTGCTGAGCATCGGCGGGGAGTTGAAGAAGGGCTCGATCCGGGGCGGCTCCATCGGTGCCATTCTCGTGCCGGACAAGGCCAGCTTCGAGTTCGTGCGCCGCCATGAGAGACTCTACCCGTTTCCCATGGAGGTGGCCGTGAAGATCGAGCCCGAGGCTCGGCCGGTGTTCGTGGGCGAGCAGGTGGTGGCCCGGGTGGCTTTCCCCCGCTACCGGGTGCTGCTCTACAACACCACCAATCGGACCGCCACGGTGTCTCTGTTCGCCTACCGCAGCCACTGAGGCCGGGCCTCAGGCCTACTTGTCGGAGCCTGGGGTCGATGCCGGCGCCTGCGAACTCTCCTTGGTGCTCTTGAACCCGGCGATGGGAGTCAGGACCATGGGAAGGTCGCGCCCCATCATCTTGCCCGGGCGATCCGTCACCTCGGCGATGTCCTTGAGCTCGTCAGCCACGCGGGTGAGGATCCGGAAGCCGTTCTCCGGACGCCGCATGTCCCGGCCACGGAACATGATGGTGATCTTGACCTTCTTGCCCTTCTCGAGGAACTTGCGCGCACGCCGCGTCTTGAACTGAAAGTCGTGCTCGTCGATGGCGGGACGGTACTTCACTTCCTTGACGTCGATGTTGGTCTGGTGCTTGCGTGCCTCGCGCGCTTTCTTGGCCTGATCGTAGCGGAACTTCCCATAGTCCATGATGCGGCAGACGATGGGTCGTGACTCCGGCGACACTTCCACCAGGTCAAGGTTGAACTTGGCCGCTTGTTCTCTGGCTTCTTCGATGGGCACGATCCCCAGCTGGTTGCCATCGGGATCGACTAGACGGACGGGGCTGAAGTGGATTTGTTCATTCAAACGAACTCGCTGCTCTACGATGCTCAATCCTCCCATGAATCAGGGTTTCGCGCCCACCCGCGAGCCTGGAACCGCGGGTAGCCTCGGCCGATCCGGCGCCCCATGGGCCGTCTCACCGGCGAGGCGCCACCGCTCCCGGAAGGCCGAATAATGGCCATTCCGGCCGGTAAGGGCGCTTCAATATCAGGCTCACTCAGAACAATACCCCAAGGAGGGTCATCTAGCAAGGTTCGGAGGCGTCCTGTGGGCGGCGGAAAACGGCAGGGCATGCTAAGATTTCCCGAGAGGCCCGTCGCAGGGCCCGGTTCCGGGAGCACGAGGCTACCATGATGAAAAGACAGGCCGTTCCACGGATCGCGCTGGTTGTCACCCTGGGCGCGGCATTTGCCGTCTCCTCGGGCTTCACGGCGCCGCAGCGCCGGGCACGACGACCTCCGGAGGAGCGGATCGTGCCCCAGACCGGCCTGGATGCGGCCGGACCGGATGTGGCCGATCCGGCGCCGGATCTCACGCTTGCGGACATCGACGGCCAGCAGGTGCGGCTGTCGGATCTGTGGGGCCAGGGGGCGCTGCTACTGGTGCTCGGGTCCGCCACCTCGCCGGAGTTTCGCCATACGGCGCTCAGCCTGCAGCACCTGGCCGAGCGCCGCGAGGCCGATGTCCAGGTGGTGCTCGTGTACACGCTGGAAGCCCAGCCCACGGACGGCCCGACTCCCTACCCGGACCTGCCGACGGTGTCTGCCGGCCAGTTCGCCCGGCCGCAGACCGGCACCCTGGCGGAGCGTCGTGCGGCGGCGAAGTTCGCCATGGAGAAGCTGAAGCTGGGCGGGCCGCTGCAGGTGCTGGTGGACAGCATGGACAACGCCGCCTGGAACGGCTACGGGCCGGCGCCCAATAACGCCTTCGCAATCGACCGGCATGGGTCCGTGGTGGGTCGCCAGACCTGGTTCCAGGCGCAGGGCATGGAGGGGATCCTGCTCAACCTGCTGGCCCGGGACAGGCCGGCGCCCCGGCCCGCCACCGCGGACGACGCAGGCGCCGAGAACGAGGAAGGTGGGCGGCGCTGATGCCCACCCGGCCCAGCCGTTCCCTGGAGACATTTCCAAACCCCCACCCGGAGCGCGACTACGAGATCCACTTCGACTGTCCGGAGTTCACCTGTCTATGCCCCATGACCGGCCAGCCGGACTTCGCCACCCTGCGCATCCGCTACATCCCGGACGAGCGCTGCGTGGAGCTCAAGTCGCTCAAGCTCTACCTGTGGTCGTTTCGTGAGGAGGGTGCCTTCCACGAGGCGGTGACCAACCGGATCCTCGACGACCTGGTGCAGGCGGTCCAGCCGCGGAAGATGTGGGTGGAGGGGGACTTCAACGTCCGGGGCGGGATCCACACCATCATCCGGACCGACTACCAGGCGGAGCAGTGATGAGACGCAGGGGACTCGCACGTTGCCGGACCTGGGGCAGAGAAGGAGCCTCCCTTTTTCTTGTGGCAGGAGTGGTGGTGCTTGCTCTGGCTGTCGCCGGATGCACCGGAGGTCGTGGGCCGGGCGATGGCCCTCTCGGTGTGGGCAGCCTGGCCCCTGACTTCGAGCTTCCGCTTCTGGATGGTGGCACCATTCGCCTGTCGGATCTTCGCGGAAAGGTGGTGTTCCTCAACTTCTGGGCCACTTGGTGCGCTCCGTGTCTGGTGGAGATGCCCGAAATGGACGAGCTGAACAGCATCCTGGATGATGCCGACTTCGTCATGCTCAGCGTGAACGTCGACGAGGGCGGTGAGGAGGTGGTGCGCGCCGTGCTCGAGGAACATTCCTGGTCGTTTCCCGTGCTCATGGACGCGAGCCAGGGCAACCGTCGGCTCGCCTCGCGGACGGGGAAGGCATACGGCATCACCGGCGTGCCGGAAACGTTCGTCATCAACCAGGGTGGCTACATCGTCCGGCACGAGGTGGGCCCGCGCACGTGGGCCAGCACCAGCCAGGTGGAGTATTTTCGCCGCATGCTGGCGCAGGGGGACAGCGGTGCCTGAGCCGCTGACCTGCTGATGGCCGGCACCAGGCCGAGCGACCTTCACCTCTACTTCGACTACATCTCTCCCAACGCCTACCTGGCGTGGAGGCAACTGCCGCAGGTGGCCCGCCGGTTCGGCCGCCGCGTGGTGCCGGTCCCGGTGCGGCCACGGTGGCCGGGTCGGTCTCTTGCGCAGGACGTTTCTCTTCATCCACCGAGCCTTGGGGGAAACTTCCATGGGGCCGAGCAAGCCATGCGCCCCCAGCAGCGCCGGGTAGAGAAGGACCGGCTGCGTCAACGCACCGACGAGGCCATTCATGCCGGCATCTTCGGCGTCCCCACGGTCACCGCAGGCGCGGAACTCTTCTGGGGCTTCGACGACTTCGAATACCTGGAGCGCCATCTGGCCGGCAAAGACGATTTGGACGACGACACCCTGGAAATCTGGAACGCCCTCCAGCCCTCCGCCCGACGCCGCAAGGTCCGACTCGCCGCAAACCATGGAGACTTCTGAATGAAACCCGAACTCAAGCGGGCGGCAGAACTCGCCGCTGAATACATCGAATCCTTTGACACGCTCAAGGTCAGCCGGGAGCCGGATGCGGACGTGCTCAGGGCCAGACTCTACAAGGACCTGACCCGTGATGGCTTGCCGCCGCTGCAGGTGATCGAGGAACTCCACGAAGATGCCAGAGACGGCCTGTTGAACACCGCCGGCGGGCGTTTCTTCGGTTGGGTCATCGGTGGTGGAATCCCGGTCTCCATCGCCGCCGATTGGCTGGTATCGGCCTGGGACCAGAATGCCGCTACCTACGCCTGCTCGCCATCCGCCGGCATCATTGAAGAAGTGGTCGGCGAGTGGCTGAAGGACATTCTCGGTCTGCCGCCGCAAGCGTCCTATGCGTTCGTCACAGGCTGCCAGATGGCGCATGTCACCGCGCTGGCCGCAGCGCGTCACAAGGTGCTGGCCGACGAAGGCTGGTCGGTGGAGGAACAGGGCCTGGCCGGCAGCCCGCCGATTCGGGTGCTCCTCGGAGAGCACCACGAGACCTTGCTGCGAGCCCTGCGCTATCTCGGCATCGGAACCAACGCCGTGGTCCAGATTGCGCTGAAAGACGATGGCACCATCGATGTCGCCGCGCTGAAAACCGAGCTTGAAAAAGATGCCGATGCACCGACGATCGTCTCGCTGGCTGCCGGCGATCTCAATCGCGGTGCTTTCGACCCGTTCGACGAGGTCTGTGATCTGGCCCACGCACACAATGCCTGGGTACACGTCGATGGCGCATTCGGTTTGTGGGTGGCCTCGAGTGACCGGCTGCGCCACCTGGTCAAGGGGATAGAAAAAGCCGACTCCTGGGCAACCGATGCCCACAAGTGGCTGAATGTTCCGTATGACAGCGGAATCGCATTCGTGGCGGATACCGAATCGCACAAGATCGCGATGACCGTGCCGGCGGCGTACAAGGTCGAGGTCGAAAATGTGCGCGACCAGTTCGAATGGAGCCCTGAGTGGTCAAGGCGTGCCCGCGGCATCCCGCTCTATGCCGTACTGCGGACCCTGGGTCGCAACGGCGTCGCCAGAATGATCGAACGTTGTTGTGATCTGACTCTGGATATCGTGAGAAAACTGGGCGAGTTGCCCGGCGTGGAAGTGCTGACCACACCGGTCATCAACCAGGGGCTGGTACGTTTTCTCGACCCGGACGGCAACCACGATGCGCGCACCGACGAGATCATCAAGCGGATCAACGAAAGCGGCGAAGCCTGGTTTGGCGGGACGGTGTGGAACGGCATGCGCGTCATGCGGATTTCGTTGAGCAACTTCCGCACAACCGGAGAAGACATCGATCGCGTGGTGGCAGCGATCAAAGCGGCGCTAAAGATCTGAGCGCCCCGTCCAGAGGGAATCCCTGCCCGATCTAGCCCGGGACCGGGAAGCCGCGGTCCCGCATGAGCGCGCCGATCCCGGCATCGCGACCGCGAAAAGCGCGATAGGCTTCGGCGGGGTCCACCGCGTTGCGCACCGCGAATAGATGGTCCACGAGCTTCTTTGCCAGCGCCGTGTCATAGAACCCGCCTGGTGCTTCGGCAAAGGCCTCCGCAGCGTCCGAGGTCAGCACGTCGGCCCACATGTAGCCGTAATAGCTCGCGGCATAACCTTCGCCGGAGAAGATGTGCGCGAAGTGCGGGCTGCGGTGCCGCATCACGATCTCATCCGGCATCTTGAGTTCGGCCAGCGTGGTGCGCTCGAACGTGTCGGCGTCGATGTCTGTGGGATCGGTCATGTGGTACTTCATGTCTACAAGCGCGGAAGCGAGGTACTCCGTGGTGTCGAAGCCCTGGTTGAACGTTGCTGCGTTCTTGATCTTGGCAACGAGATCGTCCGGGATGGGCTCGCCGGTCTCGTGGTGGACGAGATAGTTGTTGATCACCTTGTCGGTCAGCAGCCAGCGCTCCAGAAGCTGGGACTGGAACTCGGTGTAATCCCGGACGCCGCCGTTGAGCGTAGGGTACTCGACGTTCGATGAGAAATAGTGCAGGGCGTGCCCGAACTCGTGGAACAGGGTCTCGGCATCATTCCAGGAGATCAGCACAGGCTCGCCCGGAGCGCCCTTGATGAAGTTCGAGTTGTTCGAGCCGAGCACGGTCTGCTTGCCGTCGAAGGTCTCGTGGCTGCGGTAGGTGGTGGCCCACGCTCCGGAGCTCTTTCCCTGGCGCGCGAACGGGTCGAGGTACCACAGGCCGATGTGCTCGCCCGACGCCTTGTTCGTGACCTCCCAGACCCTGGCGTCCTCGTGGAAGACCGGGACCACGCCCTCCGGGACCGGCGTGAACTTGAACTGGAACAGCTCACCTGCCACGAAGAACATGGCCTCGCGCAGCTTCTCGAGTTGCAGATACTGCTTCACCTCGTCGGAATCGAGATCGTACTTTGCCTTGCGGACCTTCTCCGCGTAATAGCGATAGTCCCAGGGCTCGATGGCGATGCCGGCGCCTTCCTGGTCGGCAATAGCCTGCATCCCGGCGACCTCCTCCTTCACGCGGGCCAGCGCGGCGGGCCACACCGCCTCCATCAGGTCGAACGCGCGCTGGGGGGTCTTGGCCATGCGGTTCTCGAGCTGCCACTGCGCGTAGTTGTCGAATCCCAGGAGCTGCACACGCTCGTCTCGCAGCTGAAGGATCTCCGCGATGATGGCGTTGTTGTCATGATCGTCGCCGTTGTCGCCGCGGGAGTAGTAGGTCCGCCATACCTCTTCGCGCAGATCGCGCTGGTCGGAGAACGTCAGGAACGGATCCATGGATGAGCGGGTGTTGGTGATGGCGTAATCGCCCTCGTGCTCGCGCTCGGCCGCGGCCGCCGCAGCGGCCTGAACGAACGACTCCGACAAGCCGCTCAGTTGGTCCTTGTTGATGTAGGTGACATAGCCTTCCTCATCGGCGAGCAGGTTGTTCGAGAAATCCGTATGAAGTTCAGCGAGCCGCTTGTTGATCTCGGCGTAGCGCTCTTTTCCGTCGCCTTCCAGCGTGGCACCGTTGCGCGCGAAACCGTCGTAGACCAGCCACACGAGGCGCTGCTGATCGGGCCGCAGGGAGTTCTTCTCGTCGCTCTCCTGGACCACCTTGATACGTGCGAAGAGGGCCTTGTTCTGCGTGATCTTCGATCGGAACTCCGACAGCTTGGGCGCCATTTCGCCCTGGATCTCCCGGAATTCCGGAGTAGAGAGGTTGGAGCTCCAGATGCCCCAGTAGGCGAACACCCGGTTGAGATCCCGACCGGCGCGCTCCATGGCGACGATGGTGTTCTCGAACGTCGGTGGCTCGGCGTTGTTGGCGATCTCCTCGATCTCGGCGAGGTTCCTCGCCATGCCGGCCTCGAGGGCCGGCTTCAGGGCGTCCAGATTCATCTTGTCGAACGCCGGGACACCGCCGTAGGGGCCGGTCCATTCCGCCAGGAGGACATTCGAATCGTCTGTGATTCTCATGGATTGCTCCGCACACGCTGCGATGAAGACCACCGCCACCAAGCCGACGACCTTCAGGAGATTCCTGTGCATAGCCTTGCCCCTTTTCTTGTAGAACAGAGAACCGAGCATATCAAAGGAGGCCAAGGCGGCTCAACTGCCGGTTGTGCCGAGATGTTCGAGGTCGAGTCCGGAGGGCTTCTGGAAGATGCGCAGGCCGAACTCGGGGGCCAGGGCCAGGATGTGGTCGAAGATGTCCGACTGGATGTCCTCGTAGGCGGCCCAGGCTGTGTCGTTGGTGAAGGCGTAGATCTCCAGCGGTAGCCCCTCGGGGGTGGGGTCACGTTGGCGCACGAGGAGGGTCATCTCCTGGTGGATCTTCGGGTGGGTGCGCAGGTACTGCACGATGTAGTGACGGAGCGTGCCCATGTTGGTGAGCCGGCGCAGATCAGCGCTGATGGACTGGTCGAGGGCCTGCTGCCGGTTATGCTCCGCGAGTTCCTTGCGCTTGCCGGCGATGTAGTCCTTGAGCAGGGCGAATTGCCCGAAGCGCTCGATCTCCTCCTCGGTGAGGAAGCGGATGCTGTTCACGTCGA
>CBDVAL010000086.1:0-13387 GCA_965371955.1 uncultured bacterium
AGGAAGGTTCGCTGCGCGCCCGCACCCTGCTGCCGGTGCTCAGCGACAATGTCCGCCTGAACCGCTATCTCTCCACCTGTCAGCTCGGCATCACGGCCTCCACGCTGATCCTGGGTGCCTACGCCCGGCGGGTGCTGGGCGGATCGCTGGCGCCACTCCTGGAGGGCAGCGGCCTGGCCCAGGCGGCGGCCGAGACGGTGTCGTTCGCGGTGATCCTCACCGGCATCACTGCCGTGCAGGTGGTGCTCACCGAGCAGGTACCCAAGTCGGTGGTGCTGCGCGATCCGCTGCGCTGGTCGCTGGTGCTGGTGCTACCGCTGCGCCTGTCGGAGATGATCCTGGCCGGTTTCATCGCCGTCCTGCAGGGCTCGGCCGGCGGCATCCTGCGGCTGTTGGGATTCTCCAGCGGAAACCGGCCGCTGCGGCACTCTCCGGTGGAGATCGGCCTCATCGTGGCCGAGAGCGCACGGGTGGGCGTCATCCGGCGCGAGCTCGAGGAGGGGGTGCGCAATGCGCTGCGCTTCTCCACGCGCACGGCGCGCGACCTCATGGTCCCGCGGGTGCGGGTGCGCGGCGTTCCTGACGACGTGGGCCTGCCGGAGTTGCTGCGCACCTACGCCGAGTCGGAGCACACGCGCCTTCCGGTCTATCAGGGATCGCTGGATGTCATCGTGGGCATGGTGCACGCCAAGGATGTCCTGCTGCAGACGACCGACTCGAAGGTGACGCCGTCGCTCCACCGCCTGCTTCGGCCGGTGCTGGCGGTGCCGTGGAGTGCGCGCGCCGCGGACCTTCTGGAGCAGATGCGCGAGGCGCGCACATCCATGGCGGTGGTGCTGGACGAGCACGGCGGCACCGCCGGCGTGGTGACCCTGGAGGATCTGGTGGAGGAGGTTGTGGGCGAGGTGGAGGACGAGTTCGACACCGCCCGCCGCCGGCCCGAGCGTTTGCCTGATGGACGGTTGCGCCTGCGCGGCGAGATGCCGCTGGTGGAGGTGCAGGAGCGCTTCGGTGTGGACCTGCCCTCGCAGGAGGCGCACACCCTGGGCGGCCTAGTGATGGAGACGCTGCGGCGGGTGGCGCTCCCGGGTGACGTGGCCGTGGTGCAGGGACACCGGCTGGAGGTGGACGGCATGACCGGCCACCGCATCGACATGGTGCTGATCACGCCGCGCCGGCAGGAGGCCCCCGCCGGGGGGGAGGGTTCATGAGCTGGCTCTTCCTGGCGCTGGTGGTATCGCTGCTGATCTTCGTCAACGGCGTGTGTGTGGCGGCGGAGCTGTCGCTGGTGGGGGCGCGGCGCTCGCGCCTGCAGTCCATGGCCGACGGAGGCAACCGCAACGCCGGCCGCGTGCTGGCGCTCACCGGCAGCTTCCGTGCCCTGGACCGCACGGTGGCCACGGCGCAGGTGGGCATCACCCTCTCCAGCCTGGGCCTGGGGATGTACGCCGAGGAGTCCATGGCACAGGCGCTGCTGCCGCTGTTCGGCACGTCGGTGATGAGCAGCGTGACAGCGCACGGCCTGGCGTCGGCGGTTGCGGTGGTGCTGCTCACCTACCTGCATGTGGTGGTGGGCGAGATGATCCCCAAGACCGTTGCATTGCAGCATCCCATACGGACGGCGTTGCTGCTGCAAGGACCGCTGCGCGCCATCCGCACGCTACTGGCCCCGCTGGTGCTGCTGCTGGACGGCGCCAGCGCCGGCATCCTGCGCCTGCTGCGCGTCCGCACGGCGGGAGAGCGCGCCCGGGCGCACACGCTGCAGGAGATCCAGTCGCTGGTGGAGGAGAGCGCTCCCACCGGCACGGTGGCCCGCCGGCAGACGCGCATGCTGCGCAACTTGCTGGAGTTCGAGGACCTGCCGGTGCGCAAGGTGATGGTGCCGCGCAACAGTGTGGTGGGGCTGCCGGTGGAGGCGTCCGCCGAGAGGGTACTGGAGCTTCTGCGCGGCACTGCGCACACGCGCTACCCGGTGTTCGAGGGCGATCTCGATCACATCGTCGGCTTCATCCATGTCAAACAGTTGCTGGGAGTGTTGCGCCCCGGTGACCCCATCGATCTGCGCGCCCTGGCCCGGCCGGTGCCGCTGGTGCCGGAGACCGCCCGGGCGCGGCGCGTCCTGCGCCGCTTCCGCGAGGAGCAGGTGCACCTGGCGGTGATCCTGGACGAGCATGGCGGCACCGCTGGCGTGATCACCTTGCAGGACCTGCTGGCGGAGATCTTCGGCGAGGTGCAGGACGAGTTCGACGCGGAGGAGCCACCCATCCGCAGGCTGTCGCAACGCACGGCCTTGCTGCGCGGCTCGGTGCGTCTGGAGGAGATCAACGACGAGTTCGGCCTGCACCTGGCCGGACGCTTCGTGGACACGGTGGCCGGGCTGGTCCTGCAGGAACTGGGCCGTACGGCCCGGCCCGGCGACGTGGTACGCCTGGAGGGTGTGACGCTCACCGTGGAGGCGGTGAAGCGCCTGACCATCTCACGCGTGCGGCTGCAGCTGCGCTCGCCGTAGCCTTACTGCCTGGCGAAGAAGTTCTCGGCCAGCTGTGTGTACCAGAAGCGCTGGTAGTTCTCGGCCTCCAGAATTGTGCGGTAGTATGGCGCGGCCTTGTCGGGCAAACCGAGCGCGTCGTAATAGGGGTCAGGGGGTCGGACCGGCGTAACTGAAGGAATCGCTTGCGATCCGTTGGTTTGGGTGCCTGAATCAGGGCTTAGAATCCCCGTTTCGGCTCAGAAAGAAGGCCTCTAAGCGTCTGGCCCTGCTGAATCTGGCTACCGTCCGCACGGCGGTGGCTCCGGGGCTGTTGTGTGACCTCGGACGGGGGATGGGCCGCGAGTTGGCCGCCCGTCGAGATTCATCGACGACAGGTGCTAGTTCACCTCATCGGACGGGGGGTGAGTTCGCCCCCTTTGATCTGATATCCTGAAAGTCCGCAGCAACTCCAACCCAGCCCGAATACCCTCAGGGAGCCCCAATGCCTCGTGCGCATCGCCATTTTCTGCCGAATCACATCTGGCATGTCACCCATCGGTGCCATAAGAAACAGTTCCTCCTCAAGTTCGCCTCGGACCGGAACCGTTGGCTCCGATGGTTGTACGAAGCCAAGAAACGCTTTGGCCTGTGTGTTCTCGACTATGTCGTGACCTCGAATCACATCCATCTCCTGGTGTGCGATCGGGGCCAAGGTGAGATTTCTCGGAGCATGCAGCTGATCGCGGGAAGAACGGCGCAGGAATACAACCAGCGCAGGAAGCGCAGCGGCGCGTTTTGGGAGGATCGCTACCACGCCACGGCCGTGGATACCGATGAACACCTCGCTCGCTGTCTGGTCTACATTGACCTGAACATGGTACGTGCCGGTGTGGTATCCCATCCGGCGGAATGGCCTACCGGCGGATATCGAGAGGTCCAGGCTCCTCCGATGCGCTACCGCATCATCGACTTGGCGGCGCTGATGGAGCTGTTGGGCATGCACACACTGTCGGAACTACAACGAACCCACGCGCAATGGATCTCGGAGGCCGTTGCGGCCCGACGCATCTCCAGGGAGGGCATGTGGTCCGAAAGCCTGGCGGTCGGCAGCCAAGACTTCGTCCAAGGAGTCAAGCGACAGTTGGGGCTGGCCAGCAAGTACCGCCACGTCGAAGCGTTGGGGACCATGTATCGACTTCGGGAGACACCGGTCGCTTACAGGGGCCAAATGGCGCCCGAAAGGAGCGCCTTAAGGGGCTAAACGGCCTGGTTTTCAAGGCGAAGATCAGGTGGTTCAACGAGTTCCGTTGGTCCGACCCTAGTAAGCCACGGCTCTTGATCACGACGTGTTCGTGGGCTCGCGGCTGGCGTTCAACGACGTGCAGGATACGGCGATCCTGCTCGGGGCGGTGGTGGATGCGAGTGACAGCTCGCTAGCGGCGCGGCTTGAGGCGGAACGGCGGCTCGGGGATCATCTCAAGTTGGAGATCGAGGGTCAGTGGTTCGGCAACATCGATGACGAAGATGTGCTGGTGGTCTTCGAGAAGGACAGCTACTTCACCATCCGCCTCTCGTACTTCTTTTGAATCGACGAACGCCCGGCCCATAGCGATGATGAATGAAGGTTGGAGAGGTCCCCGGCGAGTTCGGTGGATGAGCGGTAGTCGGCTAATGAGAGGTTTCTCGGCAAGGCGAAGACGCTGGCGTCAGGGGCGGCCGCGGCCGCGCATGCGGGCGGCGGCGGCGCGGATCTCGTCCTCGTCGAGGACGCCGTCACCGTTGGTATCCATGTGCTGGAAGCGTCGGCGCATGCGCTCCGGCATCTCCTCGGCGGTGAGACGGCCGTCCCCGTCGGTGTCCCAGCCCAGCATCCGCTGCACCGGGTCGCCGCCGCGGAAGCCTCCCCGGCCCTCGTTGCCCATCACCCAGCCGGTGTCAAGGTCGCGCTCCAGGTGAACACGGTAGCTCTGGGTCACCGGCACGCAGAACGTCTGGGCGTCGTCGCACGCGAAGTAGCGCACGGTCAGGTCCAGCGGCTGCGCATCGTTTCCGGCCTTCAGGTCCACGAGGAACTCCCGCGGATCCGCATCCGCGTCTTCCTCTACCTTGGGGGCGCTGGCCCGGGACGGCGATGCCGTGACTCCATCCGGAACGGTGAGCTCGAACTCCAGCGGCTTCACCTGGTTGTTCCAGTGCACCTTGTAGAGAGGGTCCAGGTGGAAGCCGAGGTACAGCGTGCCGGAGCCGCTCTCCAGGAGGCCAGGCTGCGCCTCGGCGCGCAGCTTGGCGTAGAACGGAACCCTGGACGACGCAAGATCCGGCTCGACGCGCAGCGGCTGCATGGGGCCGGGCATCTCCACCCGGGGGACGATCCCGCGTGCCGCGGCCTTGGGCGGCGCCGGCGTCTTCAGGTCCAGGTCCGCGACCCGGGTCACCGGGTCCACCGGGCCCACCAGCTTCGCAAGATCCTCGCGCAGGGCATCCGGGTCGCTCCAGACCCGCCGGCGGGCCACCTTGCCCTCCGGGTCAAGCACGAACTCCGGGTTCGAATGGCCGCCCAGGAGCGCCATGAGCTCGTTGGACATGGAATCGCTCAGCCAGGTGATGTGGCTGCCGAGGGTACGCCGCGCCTCCTGCACGTGCATCAGCCGTTCCTCGAGGGTGAACGGATCGATGTAGTGGTTGTACTGCGGGTGTGCCAGGGTCTTGTAGACGTAGTAGAACTTCACGCCCTTGGGGGAGTAGTCACGCTCGAGGGCCTCCAGACCGGAGGCATTCCGGAGGAAAGGCGGTCAGGTGAGGCAGCCGAGGACCAGGACCGTGTAGTGACCCCGCAGCAAGTCCTGGAGCTGCAACGCCTTGCCCTCGGCGTCGTGCAGAGTCAGGTTCGGCAGCGCGTCGCCCACGTTCGGCACCGAATCGCTGAAGCTGCCGGGGCGGCCGGACTGTGCCTCCAGCGGTGGGAACGCGGCCAGTACCACGGCCAGCAGCGCTGCCCCCAGGATCTGTCGTCTCATCTTTCTCTCCTCCTGACGTCGCCGTCCTGTTCGTCGAGAGCTTCTTCAGCGGTCGATCTCCTTCTTGACGTCTCGGAAGCTCCCATGTTACACGTGTGTTGCTCGGAGGTCACCGATGAGAAGGAGAGTGTTCCTGATCCACGGGTGGTCGGTCCAGGAGACCACCACGTACCAGGCTCTTCACAAGAAGCTCGCCGACCACGGATTTGATCTGCACGAGGTGTATCTGGGCCGCTACGTCTCCCTGGAAGACGAGGTCGAGATCCGGGACATTGCAAGGGCCCTTCATCGCGCCCTGCAGGACGAGCTGAAGCGGGACTGGTCCACTCCGTTTCATATCATCACGCACAGCACCGGGGCGCTGGTGGTCAAGCAATGGGTGGTGCGCCATTACACCGGGCGCTTCGCCGCCGGAAAGCCGCTCAGGAACCTCGTGTTCCTTGCAGGACCGCACTTCGGTTCGCGGCTGGCGCATCACGGGCGCGCCATGGTCGCCCACGCCGCCTATCGAGGGGACACCGGGAGGCAGGTTCTGACCGCACTGGAGCTGGGCAGCAGGTTCTCCTGGGATGTCAACGAGGCATGGCTCGATAGGAGCAACTGGCGTGGCAAGGGGATCCGGCCCTACAACTTGATTGGCGACCGGGTTCAGAAGAAGCTCTTCCAGTCCAAGATCTTTCCTGCCGGCTACGAGGCCGGGTCGGACATGGTGGTGCGCGTCCCGGCGGGGAACCTGAATTTCAAGCGATTCGTGCTGTCGGCTCGAAGGGCCTCCCTCACACCCCATGGCGCCATCCAGGATGTGCCGTTCGGAGCGCTTGCCGAGTATACGCACTCCGGTGCGGAGCACGGGATCATGAACAGCATCACGTCACGCTCGACGCCGCAGAACCACCTGGGGTTGCGACTGATCCTGGAGTGCCTCAAGGTCAAGACCGCTTCGGACTACCAGCGAGCCCGGAAGATCCTGACGACGGAGACCCGCAAGACAAGAAAGAAGAGATCGGGCTTCGCGCAGCTCGATTTCCGGTTCCGCGACGAGGACGGTTGTCCCGTAGATGACTACGCGTTCAAGCTCGGCGCCCTGGTTGGCGGCAAGCGCAAGGCATCGAAGACGGTGGTGAACCTCCACAAGAACAAGGTCGACGCGAACCACATGACGGCGTTCATCCGGTTGAAGAACCTGGAGCCGAAGCACGAGTACTTCATCGAGATCGATACAACCTCCCATTCCGACCTCTACCGATACATGCCGGACCCGTTCTCCATCCGGGCGCCCGAGCAACGAATCACGGAGATCGTGGTCGAAGACCAGACGACGCAGATCGACCTGGTCCTGTCCAGGGAGCCGGCGCGCAATCTGTTCCGGTTCCACCGCGGCGATGACCCCGACCTGCATGTTCGATGGGACCGGAAAGGCGAGATCAAGAAGCGCAGGTTGAACCACAAGTAGCCCTGGGCACCTAGCGGCAGGAGAGCCCTTCGTCCAGCTTCTCCTGCAGCAGCTCCATGGGGCTCACCTCCCGCCGCCGCTCCCGGGGCAGCCCGGGCCAGTCGAGATCCTGGACGAAGCGGATGGCGGCAATGAGATCCCCGCCGCAATGTCCGAGCAGAGCATCGAAGGTGCCCTGGCCGGAGTCGTAGCGCCGGTAGGACAGGATGACGGCGTTGTCGAGGTCACGCTGCAGGAAATAGTCGTACGTGCTCCCCTGCCAGGAAACCTCCCGGTAGCGTTCCTTCGCCCAGTCGAATACGTCCTCACGCCGGCGGATCTTCTCGTCCCGGCTCACCGCCTCGTCGTAGAGATGGTCCAGACGCTCCACCACCTCGGAGATCAGGGCGCTGAAACGTGGCGCGTCGGCACGGGCGGCCTGCGCCCGGACACAGGGCTCACAATCCGGGCCCAGCCGGTCCTCCAGGTACATCGTCGCACCCGTATCGCCCACGAACGAGGCGAACGACTCGTTGAAGTCGGTCTGCCCTTTCCAGTACAGCACGCCATGGGCGGCCTCGTGCAGGACCAGGTTGACGATGCGCTCGTCGTCACCGCGCAGCATGGACGGACGAATGGGATCCCGGAACCAGCCCAGGGTGGAGAACGCCGACACGGGGTAGAACAGTACGTCCACATCCCCGAGCCGCTCGATCTCCCGCTCAGCATGCTCGCGCCTGGCGAATCCCTTGTAGGTCACCCGTCCCACCACCGGGAACCACCAGGTCACCGGCGTGAGCGAGTCCCTGGCGCAAGCAGTGACCACCCAGGTGGGACCCGGCTGGGCCAGGGAGATGGTCTCGTAGAGATCCTCGGCGGGGAGTCGCAGCCGTTCCGCCCCGAATCGCTTGGCGTCCTGCAGCGTCTCGATCTTCGGCAGCCATTCTGCATCGATCTCGCCCCTGGCCAGGGCCTGTTCCACCGGTTGGCGGGCGGCGAGGACGCGCAGGTAGCTGGCTGACTGGCGGGTGACGTAGCCCACCGGACAGCCCGGGATGACCAGGCCGGCTCCCAGGACCACCACGGCCAGGAGCGTGACGGCGGCGCCGCCGCGCAACCCCCATCGAACCAGTCTTCGCGCCCGACTCGCCATGGGCGCAGCATACACCAGGCGTTAGTGTCCCGCGTTCGAAATAGCTTTGCAATTCTCGTCGTGGGATCGTCGTCGCTGGCAAGGCGCGAGAAGGGCGAATACCTGGACGGTATTCAACCGACGAGCAACGCAGCCAGGGGCGGCGAGGACCGGCGAGGCTGTGAAGGTATTTCGGACGCAGGACACTAGCAACCGTTGGTCGGATCCTCCGGACAGGGGTCGCAGGCATCGCCGATGCCGTCGCCGTCCCGGTCATCCTGGATATCGTTGCAGTCGCCGGGAGAACACGGACTCTGCAGCGGCGCACCACCTGGGAACGTGGTCCTGCCGCCGAAGCCGAGGAAGTCGAACGGCGAGGTACAGGACGAGGGTGTGGTCAGGCAGTCCGCATTTCCGATCTCGAACGTGCCCGGAACCGGTCCTGTGAGAAAGTCCAGGGCGCAATTCTGCTGGCCCGGGGCGAACGCCGAGAAGCCCGCGTCGACGCAGAAGCCGGCGCCGGCAGGTCCACCGACCACCGACCCCTCGACGCACATCGTCCATCCAGCCGCATCACACTGGTCCACCGCTGCGCCCAGGGTGAAACTTGCGCTGCCGCCTGTGCTATCGGAGCCCGCGCCGTTGTTGGCCACGGTGGGACAATTGTCGACGCTCTCGCACGCGCCATCGCCGTCCTGGTCGTTCTCCGGGTCCAGGGGACAGGGATCCGAGGAGTCCTCGATACCGTCTCCGTCTGCGTCGCTGCCGATGAGCACACTGCACTCCGGCCCGCTGCCCACGTTGCCCTGGCGGTCCGTGCACTCGAAGCGGAACTCCCACAGTCCACGGCTGAACAGGCCGCCCGTAACGACAGCGCGGGTGAACACACCGTCACACGGAACGTCCCCCAGGGTGCCGCCATTGTCCACCAGGGGGCTCATGAGCACCAAGCGCGGCGAGCCCCCGGCCACCCGCACGCCCAGGGCGGTGCAGGAGTGGATGTTCGCGGCACCGGCGGTGTCGTCCGCTTCCACGGTGAACGTCAGTATCTGGCCAAGGATGGCGGGACCCGGCGCGATGCCGCACGCGCCGAGCACCGGAGCATCGTTGGGCATCCCCTCGCCGGTAAGCTCGATGATGACGGGGCTCGGGTCTGCGCTACGGATCACCGCAGTTGCCTGCGTCACGCCCACGTGATCCGGGCGGAAGCGGATGCGGATGGCCTCCCGGCCCTCCAGCGGCTCCAGCATGAGCGGGAAGGAGACATCCGTGGAGAACTGCGAGTCGGAGAGGTCCAGGCCGGTGACCTCCATGGGCAGGAAGGACGGGTTGTTCAGCGAGGTGAACAAGGTCCGATCAATCTGGGGCCCTGTGCCGGTACCGCTGGCGGTGAACACCACGCGATCGCCGTCGCCGCCGTGGCAGGAGTTCGTGCCGCGGAAATCGAGGAGGGAGGGCTCGGCGTCCATCTGCAGGAAGTGCGCCTCGAACGGCAGCACCTCCTTGACGATGGTGGGGTTCCCGTTGTCGTCGGTGTTCGGCATGCGATCGACCTCGTTGCCCTCGGAGCGGGCACTGAGCCAGAGAAGAAGCCGTAGCGTGGCCAGGGGCACCTGGTCCAGGCCTGCTGCCTCGCGCTGTGCCGGGTTCGCAGTCTCGGTGAGCTCCAGCATCGGGATGACGAACTCCACCGTACCGTCCACCTGGTTCACCTGGGACAGGTTCTCCACCCGGGCCAGCCCATTGAAGTTGCCATGGATCGCGAAGCGTCCTCTTCCCTTGTTCTGCGCCGCCTGTGTAAACTTGGCGGCGATCACCACGTCCTGCGTCTGGTGGCCGGCCACCCCGGGCTCGTCCACCGCGTCGAACAGGGAGACGAGCTCTCCGGCCACGGACACCGGCTCGCCGAAGTCGATGTTCAGCTCGAACGTCCCCTGGTCCAGCCGCTGGCCGCTCTCGTTCCCCAGGACCTCGACGGTCACCACCAGCGCCGGTTCGCCCTGCGCCAGCGTGGGGCTGCAGCATGCCTTGGTGCCGCCCGTGCATTCGAAGTCGCACAGGTCCAGGTGCGACGAGACCTGAGCCATGTCCGCGGCCCGCGGCACCGGCGGTCGATCGGGCCCGAACATCTCATCGTCGGCGTCCGAGTCGTTCATGAAGCCCGGCGGAAAATCACAGGGATCCCCGAACCCGTCCCGGTCCGAGTCGATCTGGTCCGGGTTGAACAGCGCCGGGCAGTTGTCGCACAGGTCCCCGATGCCGTCCGTGAGATCCGAGAACTCGGACTCGATCTGATCCGGATTGGGGGTCAGTGGGCAGTTGTCACAGAAATCGCCCAATCCGTCGCCGTCGATATCCTCCTGGCCGGGGTTGGTGGTCGTCGGGCAGTTGTCCTCCGAGCCCACCGATCCGTCGAAGTCCAGATCTCCCCGACCGGCGGCGATGGCCGTGATGATGGTCCCCGGAGACGGGTCCTCGATGATGTTGATCGGAGGGTCGATGGGGGTCTCCGACGGGTTGGTGAAGTAGCTCAACATGTCGTAGACGAAGATGCGATCCTGGCTCGACCGGCTCACGTAGAGGTTGGTGCTGTCACTGGCCAGGCCGACCGTGTCGGAGCCCGTGCGCGCATCCTCCGTCACCCAGCGGCGGGGGAAAACGCCGAACGGCTCCCAGCTGAGCATGCTCAGACGGTTGTGGGGGCCGCGGCCATCGTCGTCGCGGAAGCGCGTAAAGTAGGCGCCGCCCTCGAAGGTCGTGCCGGTGCCCGCTTCGACGCTGTTGTCCTCGGCACCTGCCACGGTGCCCATTCCCCTACCGTCGCCGCCCAGGTTTCCGCCGGTGATGACCTGCAGGCTGCCCAGGTCATGCCACCGGACCGCGCCGCCGCCATTGCCGTTGGTATCCTCGCCGCGGGTGTAGAGGAAGCTTGCACCCGCACCGTCGAACCCGAAGGTGGTCAGGGCGGCGCCGATCCGACCGACGCCGAGGCCGGAGAGGAAGTAGCCCGTACCGGTCTGCACGGCGCGCACCACGGAGCCGTCGTTGGCGTCGATCTCATAGACCAACTGTCCACTGCCCGACAGGCCGTTGACGTAGTACAGGCCACCCTGGACGAACGAGTAACCCAGGCCTTGAGCGGTGCCCACGTTGATCTCGGGCGTGGGGAAGGAGCGGCTCACCCTGCCGTTGGCCGGGTTGAGCTGGTAGATGGTGCCGCCCTCGAAGTTGTCCACGAAGAAGACGACGATCTCCTGGGAGGCGAAGGTCGCATCGCAGGCATCGCCGTCGCCGTCCAGGTCCGCATCGGCCTGATCGGGATTGCCATCAAGGGGGCAGTTGTCGCACAGGTTGCCCACCCCGTCGCCATCGGTGTCCGTCTGATCCGGCGGCGTCTTGGCCGGGCAGTTGTCCACGTTGTCCAGGACGCCATCGCCATCCCGGTCCAGGACGCCTGCCCCGATGGCGGCGACTGCGGTGCCCGGCGAAGGATTGTCGCGAAAGCTGAGGGCACGGCGGGAGGACAGGAGGTTCGACGCATCGTACTCGTAGAGTTGGTCGAAATTCGTGAGTGAGTGATAGGACCGCTGGGACAACGTGGTGTCCGGCTGCGGCGTCGAAACCACGCCGATACCGCCTCCCAGCGCGCCGAAGTTCATCTCCGGAACGTCATACCAGTCGACGAAGGCGGGACTGGGGCTGGCCGTGAACACGTCGATGTCGGGGTAGTAGTCCATGACGTACCACGCCGGGATACCGTCCAGGTCCGCGGCGATGGGGCCCTGCAGGAACCCCTCGCCCTGGCAGAACCCCTCCAGCGCGCCGGTGGGCGCGTCGGGGTCGATTCCCATCATGCAGCCCGAATCGAGCCCTGAGACCCAGATGCCCGATCCCCCGTCGGCGCCGCGCACGTCGCCGTAGCCCAGGCCGGTGGCGTTCGAGATGGTCCCGCCGCTGGCCGTCCAGACATCGAAGCTGTTGAGGACGGCGCCGGTGTCGGCGTCGAGCTCATAGATCAGCCCGGATGCAGGATTGGTGTAGAACAGGGTGCCGCGATCGGGGGCGTAGGCCAACCCGGACTCGAATATGCCCGTGGCGAACTCCGGGGTGGGGAACTGGTTGACGATGCGCGACTGCTCGTAGTTGTACTCGTGGATGGTCCCGCCCTGGAAGTCGTCCACCAGGAATATCCGGGTGAGGCGTCCGGCTCCGCGGGTCTCGCTCGCCGGCAGCGGTGAAGGCCCGGGGGCAGGGGAGGCGCCCGGCGAGCCCTGATCATCCATCACCGAGCGCAGCGGAAGTTCCTGAGCCCCCGCAGGAAGCCAACCAACGAGCAGGAATACCGCCGGAATGAGCCGATGCTTGAGCATGCGTATGGTCCCCCGGAGACCGCGTGAACCCTACCTACACTCTTGCTCCCTCAGGCCCACTGGTTCCCGGGTTTCTTGCGTCCGATGGGCTAAATATACGGTGAGCAGGGGGGGGCTGCTAGGTCAGGAATCGGTGCTTCCTATTTCCTCGGCCCGGGGGGGGTCCACGGCGATGAGCCGGACCTCCTTGATGCGGTGGATGGCGAACGAGCGCTCGTCGTCGCGCCAGTGGCAGCGCGCCCGCAGGATGCGCTCATCCTGGATCTCCAGTGGTGTGATGCGGCGGCGCGACATGCTGTTGCGCCGGTAGGTGAAGTACTCCACCTCCAGATCGGCGTTCTCCCGGATGGCCTGGCGCAGGGTCTGCAGCTTGCTCTCGCAGGGAAACTCACGGTCCTCCCACGGGTACATGCCGCGCTCTTCCATCTCTTCCCAGCCATCTCCCAGGAGGTTGAGCGCATCTTCCAGCCAGCGCAGGATCTCCGCCGCCTCCTGCTCCAGGCGATGGCGGTCGGTGTCCGTGAACGTCTCCATCAGCCGGTTGGCGGCGTTGGCCGCCGGTCCCACCGGAAGGTTGCTGCCGCCATGCTGGATGAGCTTCCAGACCAGCAATGCGCCCACCGCCGCCACGGCGCGCTCGCCGGGTTCCTCAAGCTGGGTGGGTTCAGCCTCTCCGGCGAACTCCAGAGTCTCGGGTGGTGTGCGTGGCATGGATTCTCGGAGCAGGGCCCGGGCAAGAGCGTCCAGTCGTACGAACGGCGTTCGGGTCATGCGCCTCCTGCCGATGCTGGTGCCAGGGTTGCAAGCGGACCGTGCGGTGGGGGGACCTTGGAACGGCAATCTTAGCACCGAAACCCTGTTTCCGGACCGAAAAATCGCAACGCGGAAAAGCTACTACTGACCCGGCATTTCAACCCTCGCCGGCAGCGAGGTGGCGGTGGATGTCGCCCACCAGGATCAACGAGC
>CBDVAL010000087.1:0-13353 GCA_965371955.1 uncultured bacterium
GAGACACTGTACGGCCCAGCGGCACCAGGCTTCGACATCGACTCGCGGGGCGTCTACACGAATGAGAGCATGCTGGACAACTTCAGCGGCAATTGCGGAGGCCGGGCCGGCAGCTGGGCGGTCAACTGGGGCGCCTCCCAGCCAAACTGTGTGCGCGTGGTGGGTCAGGAGTACGGACACACCTTCGGCCTGGGGCATTCCCGTGACCAGCGCACGTATAACGGCATCGTGGTCCCGCAGTTGCCGGGCTGCACGCCGGAGGTCGACAACGATCCAGCTGCCTGCAACGGGATCATCCCCACCGTGTCGGGCGCCGGCTACCACCTTCTGGACCGCAGCGCGACGAGCACACCCCACTCGTACATGACGACCCGCAGAAGCGGCGACAATTATCTGAATTGTTTCCTGCGCAACGAGGAGTTTCGGTTCCTGGCGGAGAACGCTGCGGTGGGATGGTACCCGCCGAGCGCCCCCGTGACCGAGGCGCTCGGGCCGGGATCGGAGGGTTCCGGCGGCCCCGAAATGCTCATGGACCCCTGGAGTATCGTCGGCACGGTCGATGATATCAATGGCACGGTACGGATCCTCTGGGCCGGACCGGCGCCGGCTGGCGCCGTCGCCTCCGCGCCGGGAACCAGCGCCTACAGCCTGGAGTTCACGGACTCCTCCGGAACCGTCCTGCTGACTCATACGCTGGACCTGGAGTTCGGGGATTCCCCGACGCACATCGACGAACCCGGCGACGACGGCTTCGACCCGGTCCCGGAGGGGTCGGACACTTTTCTGGTGGTCATCGCGCTGCCCGTAGGCGCCGATCGTGCTTCGATCGTCCTGGGGAGGAGGACGTTGTGGTCAGTGGACCGCGGCGCCTTTCCCCCTGGACTCGCCCTGCTGTCCCCGGGCGGCGGCGAGACGTTCGCCGCCGGCGACGAGATACCCATCGACTGGACCGTCTCCGATTCCGACCGGGGACCGCTGTTCGTGCGGCTCGAGTACTCGCCCGACGGCGGGAGCACGTTCCTGCCCCTGGAGACCAAGTCCGCCGGAACCACAATGGCCTGGCCGACGGGGCTGTTCCCCGGCGGCACCTCGGGCCTGATCCGAGTCACCGCCAGCGATGGCTTCGACACCACCTCGACGACGAACCCCACGTTCTTCACGCTGGAGGACTCGGGGCCGCTGGCGCAAATCCTGTCCCCCATGGAGGGCAGGGCGATCCTGCGTTTTCAGGAACTGTCGCTGCGGGCATTGGGCTTCGACCCCGAGGATGGGATGCTCGATGGCGCCAGCATTTTCTGGACCTCCGACCGGGACGGCTTCCTGGGAAACGGTCGCTCGCTGATCGTGCCGGAGATGAGCCCCGGGCCGCACACCATCGAGCTGTCGGTCACCGACTCCGCCGCTCACAGGGTGACGGCGTTGGTCCATGTCACCGTCGAGGACGACACGGATCGCGACGGCCTCTCGGACGACCTGGAGAGCGACCTGGGGCTGGATCCGCTCGACCCCTCCGACGCGCGACAGGACGTCGACGACGATGGGCTCAATTACATCGACGAGACCTTCCTTGGAACCGATCCGTTCAACTCCGACTCCGACGGCGACGGGCTGAACGATGGTGACGACGTGCGCGCCGGAGGCGACCCCAGGAACCAGGACACCGACGGCGACGGCGTGCGGGACGGATCGGACAACTGCCTGCTGGTCCTGGAGCCCCTGCAGAACGACGGCGACGGCGACGGGGTGGGCGACGTCTGCGACAACTGCTCGCTTGCAAACCCGGGTCAGGAGGACCTGGACCGCGACGGCATGGGCGACCTCTGCGACCTGGACGACGACAACGACGGCGTCCAGGACGGCAGCGACTGCAATCCGGCCGACCCCTTCGCGTTCAGCATCCCGGGACCGGTGAGCGACCTGCAGCTCGCCCCTGGCTCCAGACCCGGGGACTTTCTGGTTTCATGGATCCCCAGTGGCGCGGGCTCTGGGGCGACGTTCGATGTGGCCACTGGCTTCCTGTCGCGGCTGCCGGCGTTCGGTTTCAACACGGCAGTCTGTGAGGCGACGGGCCATCCCGGGACGTCGTTCACGCTACCCGCGGGCGGCCTGCCGCTCGGCGACGGGCTCTACATCCTGGCGCGCGAGCGCAACGGTTGCGGTCTCGGCGGTTGGGGCAAGGGGCCCGGCGGAGTGCCCCGATCCGTCCCGGCCTGTCCTTGATCGGCGGCTGCTGGCCTGGTGTGAGGTGTCCTGGTCAATCCGGCCGGCGAGAGCTCGTGTGTGCTTGAAACAACGCGGTGCTGAGGTACTTGATCCCGCTGTCGCACATGAGGGTGACGATGGTCGCGTCGGGCCCCAGTTGCCCGGCCAGCCTCAAGGCGGCGATGACGTTGGCGCCGGTGGAAGTCCCGGCAAACAGGCCTTCCTCCCGGGCCAGTCGAATGGCCATGGCCACGGCCTCTTCCGTGGAAACCTGCTCGATCCGGTCGGCGATGTCGTCTCGCCAGAGCGGCACGACGAACCCTGCTCCGATCCCCTCGATCTTGTGGGCACCGGTGGGGCCGCCTGACAGGACCGGCGACTCGGCCGGCTCCACTGCGACGATCCGGATCCGCTCGTTGCGGCGGCGCAGGGCTTCCGCGGTGCCTCGAACGGAGGCTGCCGTACCGACGCTCTGGACAAAACCCTCGATCTGTCCGCCGGTCTGCGTCCAGATCTCCTCGGCCATTCGGTGGTAGGCCGCTATCTGGTCGGTGTTGTTCAGTTGATCCGTCCAGAAGCTGCCGGGTTTCTTCGCGAGGACTGCCGCGGCTTCAACCATGTCGCGGGTCAGTTTCTCCGTCATTTGCCCGCTGTCGCTTTGCACGATCTCGAGCCTGGCCCCCAGGATCTCCATGTGATCGAGCTTCTCCCGGGAGAAGGCGTTGGAAGTCACGATGTCGAGGGGATATCCCCTTACGGCACAGATGAGGGACAGGGACACGCCGGCGCTGCCGCCGGTGTACTCGACGACCGATCCACCGGCTCGGAGACGCCCATCCGCCTCCGCGGCTTCGATCATGACCAGCGCCGTCCGGTCCTTCATGCTACCGGTGGGGTTCTCGTTCTCCAGCTTCAGCAGGATGCGGGAGCCGTTCTCCGGCACGATGTTCCGCAGCGCCACCAGAGAAGTGTTGCCGATCCCGTCCAGGATGTCCCGATGCACTCCGCTCACAAGCCTGTGCCTCCGTCCTGATGCGCCTGATTCCGCGCGGATCTACTGCGGGTTGCAAGGAGCAGGCGCCGACGGTCTCGGCGACCCGCCCGAGTCCACACCGTATCCGCTCTCCCTGCAGCCGACGTCCGAAGTCACCAGGAAGTACGTGTCGCCTGGCGGCATGGTCACCAGTGTCGAGATGGCCACTTCGGAGCAGGACTCACCGCCCTGCAACAGAGGGTCATTGAACGGAGTGTGCGAGTACCAGCTCCCCAGCGTTCCGGCGTACAGGTTGAACGCGGTCGCAGGAAACACGTATTGCCAGCTGAGACGCAGGTTCGGCCCGTCGTGCTCCACCGTCATTGGGTTGCCGCCGGAGGTCCCGTCGGGAACCGGCGGCGGCGCCGGCGGGCAGGCGACACAGGTCTGCGGATCGCACAGCACCTGGCGCAGGGTCAGCGTGATGTCGTCCACGTCCCAGCCGGCAGCCGTATTGGGACCAGTCCACCGGTTGGCGCTACGGAAGCGGAACCGGATGGAGATGGTCTCCGCACGATCCTGCTCGAAGACCGATAGATCGTAAGGGCCTGCCATCGTCATGACCCCCGGATTGTTGATGCCCTGGAACCAGAGATCGAGGAGCGTGTAGGATCCGTCGCCGTCGTGGTCAATCTCGATCTGGGCGGTGTCGAAGAGGCTGCCGTCGCTGTAGGCGTTGAACGCATGCTGGAAGCTCAGCTCGTGCAACTCGTCGGTGGGCAGCAGCGTGTGCTCGAAGACCAGCGTGTGCTGCAGACCGTCCCTGGGAATGCCGGAACAATTGCCACTGCCCATGTGCCAGGAGGTCGGGAAGCTGGTCACCCTGCAGCTCTGCAGTCCCCAGGCAGCGTCGGCCGAGGCGCTCTGATCCATGTTCACAGCATCGACGTCGGGGATGAGCGCCGTCCCTTCGCCGTCCATGGCCAGGACAACGGTATTCAACCAGTTGCCGCCGGCGTCATCCGTGACCTCGATCTCCAGCACCACTTCCTGGCCGCAGAAGTCGATGGCTGAATCGTCCAGCGTCACCTGCCAGGTACCCTGGCTCGCCCCGGTGGCGGGGATGTCGGGGATGGCCAGAGGTGCGGATGGGGAAACGGTCATCACGGCACCGGCGGGAGCCGATGCCACCCGCAACACCGCGCTCACGCCGGTGGCCAGGCGGCAGCCGTGGTTCTCCAGGTCCAGCGTCACACCCACGGTCTCGGTGCGGTCCAGAAAGATGTCGGCGTCACAGCCGCCGTTGAGGGCGAGGGGACCGCCCAGCACGAATGGCGGGCCGGGAGCGGCTCCGGCGTTGCGCAGCACCAGGGCGAAGTCCTGATCGGTGGCATCGGCGTTTCCCGGCACACCATCGCCGTTCAACGTGTTCGCCCGCACCTTCATCTCGATGGGGGTGGAGCAGTCCACCGCCAGCGGTGGGAGATGGATCTGCTCCACGTTGTTGCGGAAATCAGCGACGGTCCCGGTGGTGGAGAAACCGTCGGCGAAGTTGTTTCCGAGCCAGGAGCTGCCGCCGTTGGTCAGCACCAGGTCCAGGTCGTTGAGGACACACGGCCGGCAGTTGATGGCCGAAGGAGGGTCGGTCCACACCAGCGTCGTCTTCAGCGGCAAGGCGGGATCCTGCACGAAGAATGAAGTGGTGAACGCCCCGGGTTCCCCGGCGTCCGCGAGGATGGTGGTCTGATCGACGAGCTCCACGCCTTCCGGGGCCTGTAGCACGTCACGGAGCGACACCCTACCCCACCCCTCGATGAGGTTGGGCACGTCCGGGTCCTTGAGGTCCACGGCACTGTTGATCAGGAGGGCCTTGTTCATGGCCGGCGACGGCAGCACTCCCTGGCGCTGCTCGAACCACTGGAAGATCAGGGCGGACGCCCCCGCCACCCGGGGTGCTGCCTGGCTGGTCCCGGAGAACCGGGTGTACGACAGCGTCCCGTCCACTGTCTGCGAGTCGCAGCAGGTGCCCCCTACGCTGGGATCGCAGACGCATTGCGTGTAGGTCGCTATCGAACTGCGCGCCCCGGCGATCACGTGGCCCGGCGCCACCACATCCGGCTTCAAGCGCTCATCGCCGGTGGGGCCCCAGGACGAGAACGTGGCCACCTGGTCAATGTCGTCCGCCTCCCCGTCGCATAGGATGCCCGGACATTCGCCCATGCGGTCGTTCTCGGTGGCTCCCACCGTGATGATGTTCTTCGCCGCCTTGGGGCTGGTCAGCCCCAGGAACCCGTTGTTCCCCGCCGAGAACAGCACGGCGTACTGCTGGTTGCCCGGAGTGACGGGATCCGCATCCCGCACCATGGCATCCCAGGCCTGAGCCTGCGAGTTGTAGCCCGCACCGGATCCCTGTCCGTCGGTGAACGAATGCGATCCGATGTGGGCGCCGCCCACCCCCACGGCATCGGCCGCCAGCGTTGCCGCGTCATTATTGTGGATGCAGAGGAGCTTCAGCGCCGTCTGGAAGTAGAGCGAGGCCCCCGGCGCGCTGCCGGCTCCCCAGTGGAACCCCCCAGGATCCAGAAGGCCGGTCCCGCCGGAGACCGCACGCGGATCGCCCAGGGCAATGGCGGCGACGTTGGTGCCGTGGCCGTCGGTGTCTGCACTGTCGGCACAGAGCGCCGTGGCGAACGTCACGCGGCCGAAGAAATCAGGATGGATGGTCGCCGGGTCGCCGGTGTCGAGTCCGGTGTCGGCCACCGCCACGGTGATGCCGCTGCCGTCCGCGCCCAGCTGTGCCAGCCAGGCGTAGTAGTCCGGCAAGGGAGCTCCCCCACTCACGTTGCCCGCGGTGATCTGCGCGGCGCGCTCGCCTTCCGTATGCGGGGCAAACCAGCGCTCCGCCCAGTACACCGACGGCCATGCCAGCAGCTCCGGCAGATGACCGGTGGAGATGTCCTCCAGGATGGCGTAATGGAGAACCTTGCGCTGGCTGGTGGCCGCCGCATCCGATCGGTGCACCAGCCGGGCTCCCGTCCCCAGCGCGGCGTCGAGGGCGTCCCTCCAGCCCGGCAGATCGAAATAGATCAAGCGCAACGTGATGCGCTGATCCGTCGCGCTCAGGTCACGCAGGGAAGGATCGGCCTTGTAGCCGGGATGGTATTCGCCGTGAAACTCCACGTGCGCGCGGCGGGCGAGCTCGCGTTCGGAGCCGGCGCGCAGGAACACCAGATAGCCGAAGGAGGGCAGGTACTGCACGGGCTGCATCCCATCGAGCTCCATCTCCTCGTACCATGCCGGACCCGGAGGCGCACGGAACTTGATCAGGTAGGGGCGAAGGCCCGGCTCGGAGCCGGCGATCCTCCACTCCGGGGCCAGGGCCGGTTCTCCCTGGCGAACATCGAAGCGCTCCCCACCGGCGGACAGCATCCATGATTGCGGCACCTCACGAAACCGGAAGTTCCCTCGCTGCAACTCGGCCAGACTGGTCTCGGGTAATTCGACGAACAGCCGCCCCTGGCGCTGGTCGATGACGACGATTCCTGCGGGCAGGCTCCTGAGTATGAGATCGTCCGGGGGGGAGAGCCAGCCGCGCCGGAGCGGCTGGTCTGCCGCGCACAGCGGCCCGCACGTGGCCGCCAGCAGCAGCGCAAACACCGACAATCTCATGGGTTCTCCGGCGGAATGAACTTCCTACCTCATTAGATACGGGCGGCCCGCCCGGTTGTCAAGAGAGAAGGTACCCACCTCCTCTGTGGCCGGTCTCGGGTGGATTTCGCCGCCCCCGGGAACGCGCTATACTCCTGCCCGAAGGAGTCCCTGAGTGCGAACGGTGATCAAGGGCACGGGGATGCACGTCCCCGACAATGTGGTGGACAATCACCGGCTGTCCCGGGTGATGGACACCAGTGACGAGTGGATCCGTCAGCGTACCGGCATCGTGACCCGGTGCTACGCCAACCGCGACCAGGCCAGCAGTGACCTGGCGGTCCCGGCGGCGGAGGCAGCCGTGCACGACGCCGGACTGACCAGGGATGATGTCGATTACATCGTCTTCGCCACCATGACGCCGGACTATTACTTCCCGGGCTCCGGCCCGATCTTCGCGCGCAAGTTCGGGGTGAAGGGTGTCGCCTGCCTGGACATCCGGCAGCAGTGCACCGGTTTCCTCTACGGCATGCAGATCGGCGACGCCCTGGTCCGTTGCGGGCATCGTCATGTCCTGGTGGTGGGGTCCGAGGTGCATGCCGGCTTCATGCCGTGGACCTGCTGGGATGTGCTTCTGGGCGAGTCGGATCGCGCGTTGCCGGACGAGGAGATTGCCCGCAACACGCAGACCCGGGGCCGCACCGTGCTGTTCGGCGATGGCGCCGGCGCCTTCGTCCTTTCAGCGGGGGAGGATGGCGGCAGCGGCATTGAAGATGTGACCACGCACGCCGACGGCAACTACTGGGACAAGATGTGCGTCAGGGCCGGGGGCAGTGCGTTCCGGCCGTACTTCGACGCCGAGATGCTGGAGTGCGGCGACGCCATTCCGGTGGTGGAGGGACGCGACGTGTTCCGCATGGCGGTGACCCTGATGCCGGAGGCGGTGCAGGCCATCCTGAAGAAAAACGGCTACACCCTCGATGACCTCGACCTGCTGATCATGCACCAGGCGAACCTGCGTATCAACGAGGCGGTGCAGAAGCGCCTGGGCCTTCCGGACCGCAAGGTATACAACAATATCCAAAAGTACGGCAACACCACGGCCGCCACCCTGCCCATGGCGTTCCACGAGGCGCGTGGCGCCCGGGACCTGCAGCGCGGTAACCTGGTATGCTTTGTGGCCCTGGGAAGCGGGCTGACCTGGGGCGCGGCCCTGTACCGCTGCTGACCGCACGTGCAGGCGGCGCATGGCGCCTGGAGAGATGGAGATCATGAGCGAAACGCCGCCCACCCCCGAACCACCGCAACAGGAACTACCGCCCTACGTCATCGAAGGAGCGCGTTCCAGCCGCTCGCGCTGCAAGACCTGCCGGCGGGGCATCGACAAGGACACGCTGCGCCTGGGAATCCTCATCGAGGGGCCGTACGGCACCGGCTACATGTGGCACCACCTGAAATGCGCTGCCAAGCGGCGCTTCGAGCAGGTGGCCGAGGCCTACGAACAGGAGGCCTGGAACAACGCCAAGATGCCGCCGGAGAACGTGCCGGCGCTGGACAAGCTGCAGAAGCTGCACGACGACTCGGACAGGAAGCGCAAGGAGCGCAAGCAGATCCCCTATGCAGAGCCGGCACCGTCGGGCAGGGCGCGCTGCAAGCATTGCAACGAGTTCATCGAGAAGGGCACCATGCGCGTGGTCCTGGGCCGCGCTGTGGAGTTCGGCAACCAGGTGCGGACAGCGCCCATCAACATCCATCCGCGCTGCGTCGCCAGAGCACTGCAGGAGGAGGACTGCTCCACCGAGGCCGAGGGCTTTGCCGGCAACTTGCACAGCAACAGCAGGGATGTGAGCACCGAGCGCATGGAGGCCGTCCTGACCGAGGTCGGCGATCTGGAGTGACTCGTGGCGTCGTCCCGCGAAAACCCCACGTCCGTGGTATGCTTCACTCACTGGAGTCCCCAGAATCAAGGAGGTCGCGAACCATGCAAAGAATCTCGTCCGTCCTGTGGCTTGTGGCCGTGGTGGCCTTGATCTCGCCGCTCTGCCTCGCTGATGATGCCGGCAAGGCACTCTATGACGAGAACTGCGCCATGTGTCACGGCGAGAACGGGGTGGCCAAGGGAATGGGCGAAGGATCGGCCGACCTCAACGACCCCGAATGGCAAGAGGTCAACCCGGTGGAGAGCGTCGAGAAAGTGATCGCCGAGGGCAAGGGAACGATGGCGGCGTACGATGGCAGCCTGACCGAGGCGGAGATCAAGCAGATCGCCGATTACGTCAAGACGCTGAAGAAGTAGATGCCAGCGCGGCTCGCCCCGAACGACTGAGAGCTATCCCTTGCGCTTGATGACGAACCGGCCGAAGCTCACGCCAAGGTCCCAGCCGCGCCCCTTGCCGGTGATGGCCAGCGAGATCTCGCCCTTGGTCAGGGCGGTGGCGGAGGAGGACTTCACCGCCCCGGCGTGAGCCTCCGCGGAAGCGTACGCCCCGAACACCTCGCTGATATCGTTCACTTCCGAGAAGGAACCCTTACCATCGGCAATCTCGGACTTGCCCACGGTGAGCCCGCCACCCTTGACCTTGATGGCCACCTCGGCGCTCTGGCCGTTGTCGCAGGTCACCGTGCCGTTCCCCTTGGCCGTCTTGTAGAACGCGGACCAACCCTTCAGCGCGAACTTCATGGTGCAACCGATGTCCGTTTTCTCCCCGTCTTCGTCGTCATGGGCAAGCACCGGCGTCATCGCCGCCAGCGCCATGGCCAGGAACAGCACGGTGAGTCTCATGGTCATCTCTCTCCTTTGTTCGCCCTCGACAAGTGTACTGCCCGACTGCTACGAACGCCAGCGGCTTGAAATTACCTGCAGTCACCGATAGATAGACCTTGGTGGGGAGAATCCGGCACGCCCAGCGGATGTGGTATGTTGTAGTACTGTTGCGCTCGTGCCCCCATTCCCGGGGGGGACAGAGAGAGGAATCCGGATGAGACAGCGAACAACCCTGATCCTCGCCGGCGTGCTGGTCACCGGTGTGATCACGGCAGGCGCCGCCGAATGGCCCGGCTGGCGCGGGCCGACCTACGACGGAGTCTCCGCCGAGACGAACCTGATCTCGAGTTGGTCTCCCGAGGGCGAGAACCTGATCTGGAGGGCCGACTTCATCGGCCGTTCCACGCCGGTGGTGGTGGACGGCCGCGTCTGCGTCATCGGGCGCGTGGACGGCGAGAAGATCGACCGCCAGGAGGTGGTGGCCTGCTTCGACGCCGGTGACGGCACCAAGCTCTGGGAGCGTCGTCACAACGTCTACATGACCACCGTCCCGTTCAACCGGGTGGGCTGGGCCAGCCTGGTGGCCGACCCGGAGACCGGCAACGTCTACGCCCACGGTGTGGCGGGCCAGCTCATCGCGTACGCGCCGGACGGGAAGATCCTGTGGAGCCACTTCCTGGCCGAGGAATTCGGCCGGCTCTCCGGCTACGGCGGGCGCACACAGACGCCGCTCCTCGACGGCGAGCAGCTCATCGTCAACTACGTCTCCGTGGGCTGGGGCGAGCTGGGGCCGCTACGGCACCGCTACTGGTCGTTCGACAAGAACACCGGTGATCTCATCTGGGTCTCCACTCCGGGCCGGATGGCCAAGGACTTCAACACCCAGGGAGGGGCGGTGGTGGCACAGGTCGCTGGGCGCCGCATGCTCATCTCCGGCAACGCCGACGGCTGGATCTACGCCATGGACCTCTCCACCGGCGAGAAGATCTGGGGCTTCCACCTGAGCAAGCGCGGCATCAACGTCACCGTGGCGGTGGCCGATGAGACGGTGTTTGTCGCACACAGCGAGGAGAACCTCACCGGCGGCACCATGGGCCGGATGGTGGCCATCGACGCCACCGGCAGCGGCGACGTCACCGCCACGCACGAGAAGTGGCGCATCGACGAGATGGGTGCCGGCTTCCCCTCCCCCGCCGTGCACGACGGCATGGTCTATCAGGTGGACAACTCCGCCAACCTGCACGGCATCGACGCAGCCACCGGCGAGATCAAGTGGTCGCACGCCCTGGGGACCGTGGGCAAGGCATCGCCGGTAGTGGCCGACGGCAAGATCTACGTCAGCGAGACCAACGGCCGTTTCCACATCCTGAAGCTGGGTACGGACGGCCCCGAGACACTGGACCTCGATGAGCTCACCATCGCCGGGGGCGACTATGCGGAGTTCTACGGCTCGCCTGCCATTGCCTACGGCCGGGTGTACTTCGCCACCGAGGGCGGGGTCTACTGCCTGGGGGAGGTGGGCAAACCCTTCCGCGCGCAGCGCCGGAAGCCTGCGCCGGGGCAGAAGGGCAGCGGCCGACCGGTGACGCTGCAGGTCGTGCCGGCCGAAGTGCAGTTGCAGGCGGGAGAGTCGGTGAACTTCCGCGTCAGGCTGCTGGATGCGCAGGGACGCGTCCTCGAGGAACGGCCGGTGAACTGGGAGCTGCAGGGCTTGACGGGACAGCTGGAGAGCAGCGGGCGCTTCCGCGCCGGCGGGCCCGGATTCCAGACCGGCAAGATCGTCGCCAGGGTGGGCGAACTGAGCGGTGCCGCCCGGACTCGGATCTACCCGCCGCTGCCGTGGACCTTCGACTTCGAGGAGTTCGAGGCGAGCCAGTTCCCCGCCCATTGGATCGGCGCCAACCGCATCTACCTGGCCGGCGATCGCGACGGACAGAAGGTGCTCAGGAAGGCACCCCGGGGGCGGGGCCTGAACCGCACGTTCCTGTACATGGGCCCGTCGTGGCTGAACAACTACACCATCGAGGCGGACGTCCTGGGTGAGGCGAAGGGACGCCGCCGGGCGGACATCGGCCTCATCAACGGCGGCTACATCCTCGATCTCCAGGGCGGTCAGACACTGCAGGTGCGCTCGTGGACCGCCGAGCTGCGCATGGCCAAGGAGGTGGACTTCGCCTGGGAGCCCGACGTCTGGTACCACTTGAAGATGAAGGTGGTGACCGGCGAGGACAGCGCCACCATCTACGGCAAGGTGTGGAAGAGGTCCGATCCGGAGCCTTCCGCCTGGACCATCACCGTCGAGGATCCGCACCCGATCCAGGGCGGGACCCCGGGCCTGTTGGGTTTCTCGCCGGTGAACGTCTACTACGACAACGTCAAAGTCACACCGAACGGACATGAGGGTTAAGAGATGAACACGAGAACACGAATCGCCGCGCTGATCTGCCTGCTGGTTGCCTTCACCGCCCAGGCGGCCGGCAAGTCCGACCTGGTCATGTTCGGCGGCGATGCCAGCCGGAACTTCGCCTCGGATGAGAAGGGCCTGCCCGACGAGTGGGACCTGAAATCCGGCAAGAACATCAAGTGGGTGGCGGAGCTGGGCAGCCAGACCTACGCGGGACCCATTTACTACGACGGCAAGGTCTTTGTGGGCACGAACAACGAAGGGATGAAGAACCCCGAGCACAAGGGCGACCGCGGCAACATCATGGCGTTCGACGCCGAGACCGGCGAATTCCTGTGGCAGTCGGCACACGCCAAGCTGGGCGCCGGCCGGGTCAACGACTGGCCGCTGCAGGGCATCTGCTCCACCCCGGCCGCCGAGAACGGAGTGGTCTACTACGTCTCCAACCGGGCCGAGGTCATCGCTGCCGACGTGAAGGGCTTCCGGGACGGCAAGAACAACCCGCCGTACACCGAGGAGGAGCACCGCTCGGAGATCGACGAGGACATCATCTGGAAGTTCGATCTCATCGGTGAGCTGGACGTGTTCCCCCACAATCTCGCGGCGGGCAGCCCGCTCATCGTCGGCGACGTGCTGTTTGTGATCACCGGCCAGGGTGTGGATGAGGGCCACTTCAACGTGCCCATCCCCCTGGCCCCGAGCTTCGTGGCGCTGAACAAGAAGACCGGCGAGCTGGTGTGGGAGAACGCTATCCCGGGCAAGAACGTGCTGCACGGCAGTTGGTCGAACCCGTCGTACGGCGTGTTCGATGGCCAGGAGCAAGTGCTGTTTCCCGGCGGCGACGGCTGGTTGCGCGCCTTCGAGCCCGGGACGGGCAAGGAGCTGTGGAAGTTCGATCTCAACCCGAAGGGCTCGAAGTGGGAGCTGGGCGGCCGCGGCACCCGCAACAACGTCATCTCCATGGCAGTGGTCCATGACGGCCTGGCCTACATCGGCGTCGGTCAGGATCCCGAGCACGGCGAGGGTGACGGCAACCTGTATGCCATCGACCCGGCCGGCAAGAGCGGCGACATCACCGAGTCGGGGGTGGTCTGGCACATCGGCGGCGATGACTTCCACCGCACCATGTCGTCGGCGGCGATCCATGACGGGATCATGTACATCGCCGACCTGAGCGGCTTCGTCTATGCCCTGGATGTCAGGACCGGCAAGAAGCACTGGACCTACGACGCCTTCGCCGCCATCTGGGGCTCCACGTTCTACGCCGATGGCAAGGTCTACATCGGCGACGAGGACGGAGACATTGCCGTGCTGGAGGCGGGTGCCAAGGGCAACGGCAAGGGCGAGGGCAAGCTGCTCTAC
>CBDVAL010000088.1:0-13344 GCA_965371955.1 uncultured bacterium
AGGGTGGAGGATTTTCCCGAGCCGGTGGGTCCGGTGACCAGCACCATGCCGCTCTGCAGGCAGGCAAAATCCTTGATGACCTCCGGCAGTCCCCACTCGTCCAGGGAGGGGAACTTGAAGGGAATGCGGCGGAATGCGGCGGCCAGGGTACCTCGCTGATGGGTGATGGAAACGCGAAAGCGCGACACGCCGGAGAGCGAGTAGCCCAGGTCCACCCACAGGTTCTGCTCGAGCCTCGTCCTCTGGTTCTCACTGAGGAGCGGCAGCAGCATCTTGCGAATCTCTTCGGGCTTCAGCTTCTTGGTGCCGTCCGGGATGAGCTTCTTGTCGATGCGCAACAACGGTGGTCGCATCGCCTTGAGATGCATGTCGGAGGCGTGGTACTCCACCATGCTCCGGAGCAGGTCCTCGATTTCCATACTGGGCGAACCCCCGGCGTCCGTTGGTTTCCGGACACCCGCGAGCCATCGGGCCATTCCCCCCTGGAGCACGAATATATGGATACCTGCCAACATGTCCATCAATACGGCAGAGTGGGTGCCCAATACTGGGCACACTCTCGGCCGCTCGTTGGCGTAGTCTGACCTGTGATGCGAAGTCCGCGAGTTTCCGGCAAGGCGGGCCCCTGGATCCTGGGGCCCTTGTTCCTTGGCGCCTTGCTGCCCGGTGTCAGGGCAGCGCCGCCTGGAGGCCCGGACGATACTGGACCCTCCGGCCGGGCCTCCAGGGTGGAAAGGCAGATCGGCGCGTGCATTCTGGAAGCCCCCCGTGCCCAGGCCCACCGTCTGGATGCCCTGGCTGAGCAAGCCGCCCGATTGCTGCCGCGGCTTCAGGCCGATCTGGGTGTGCAGCCCCGGGCTACCTACCGCATCTTCCTCATTCCCCCGGGGCCCCTGCAAGACGAGGAGCTGCGCCGGCTCGACGCATCGGCGCCGCCCTGGGCGGCAGGATTCCTGTTTCCCGCCAGGCGCGTCGGCGGCATCCGTCTGGCCAGGACACGGGGCTATCCGCACGACGACATGGCGTCGGTGCTGGTTCACGAGGCCACCCACATGCTGCTCCATGATGCGGCCGGGAACCGATTGCCTCGCTGGTTCGGAGAGGGGGTGGCCACGTGGGAGGGCCGCCGCTGGGGACTTCGAGACCTGTTCGTCTACTCCTCGGGCCTGCTCACCCACCGCCTGCCCCCCCTGGAGCGGCTGGACGACTGGTTTCGCCAGCCCGCCCGGACCCGGATGGCGTATGCGGCGTCCTTCGACTTCGTGAACTGGGCGGTACGCCGCCACGGCCCCGAGGTGCTGGGTACGGTGCTGCAACAGGCGGCGGTGCGCCCGTTCCCCGACGCCTGGGAGGCGGCCACGGGGAGCACCCTTTCGGCAGCGGAGGCGCGCTGGAGGCGGGGCAGCCTGCTGCGCTATCGCTGGATACCCGCCCTGGTGGGGACCACGGCCCTGTGGGGCGCCATCACGTTGCTGGCATTCCTGGCCGGCGTCCGGCGCCGGGCCCGGAGCCGCAGAATCCTCGCCCGGTGGGACGAGGAGGAGGCAGGACGGCGGGGCGGTGAGCCCCCGGCTGCAGGGCTTCCCCCGGGAGGCTCCGGCGCGATACACTAAGCGTACTGTCCTGCGAACGGAAGGAGGCTCCGTGGAAGACTATTACGAGCGCGTGGACTCCTACGAGGACGATCCCGGACTGAAAGATCAACGCACGCTGAGGGCGGCGGCGCTGGAACGGCCCCTCCGCAGCCTGAAGTTGCGCGAGGCGCTCTGTCTGGAGCAATCGCGTCCCACCCTCGATGCCATCCAGCTCATGCGCAAACACAAGATGGGCAGCGTGCTCATCACCCGGGACGGGGTGCTGTCGGGCATCTTCACCGAGCGGGATGTCCTCAATCAGTTGGCCCTGGGGGAGAAGGACACCGCGAGGGTCCCGCTGCAGGAGGTCATGCGCGCCGATCCGGAGGTTCTCTCGCCGGAGGCACCCATGACGTACGCACTCAACCTGATGAGCGTGGGAGGCTTCCGCCACGTGCCCCTGGTGGACGACAAGCGCCGTCCGGTGGCGGTGGTCTCGGTGCGGGACATCGTCAACTATCTCGTCGATCACTTTCCCGACAAGGTGCTGAACGTCCCGCCTCTCACCGACGGCCAGTTCCCCGGCTCGCGTGAAGGCGCCTGAGCAAGAAGGGGAGAGTTGGTAGCGCTACGGGGAATCGAACCCCGGTATCATGGCTGAGAACCATGTGTCCTAACCCCTAGACGATAGCGCCACCGGTCACGCGGTCCCCTGCGGTGCCCGGAGGCCATGCAGTCTCAAGACGGGCTCGCGCGGTGGCGAGATACTATTCACGCGTCTGGCCGCTGTCAAATCCGCTCCCAGGCTTCCCTTCCCGCCCGATCCGGGCTACAATCGCCGCCGGATGGACGTCCGGGCAAGGGCCCGGATCGCGTTGCCCTCCCCCCCGTGGCCGCTGTCGTATGGACGATTCCGGCGATCTCGAGCTTCTGGAGCGCCAGGCCTCCCTCCTGCAGACCCTGTTGGGAAACCTGGAGCGGCGGCGGACTCATCGCCGACGGACGGCGGAGCCGTCTCCGCCCACGCCAGGGGTGGAACCGTCTCTCGACCCCTGCGACGATGTTTCCCCGCCACGCGCCTCGCTTCGGCTGGTAGAGCAGCCGCAGACCCGGCCGTCGGAACCCGGACGCAAGCCGCACTTCCGCCAGAAGCGTCGCTGGAACCTCTCCGGCCCGGCCGCCAGCGCGCAGGCCGACCTCGACGAGCCGCAGCCGGCGGCACCCTCCGCGACGAGGAACATGGCGGTGAGGGTGCGCGGTTGTCAGGTAGAGCTGGCCAGTGCAGGCGACTCCGGCGGGGTGGTGTACGCGTTTGCGGTGCTCACCTGGTGTTCACCGCACGGCCTGGTGCGCAAGGGGTTTCACGCGCTGGGCGGCAGCGAGCGTGAGGCGGAGTTGGCCTGCCTCGACGGCGCACTGCGCTATCTGGAGCAGGCCGCCCCCACGCCGTCCGCCACCCGTGAGATTCTGCGTATCCAGGGCCGGCAGGTGGAGATCCTGTGTGACACCGGGAGTGATGGAGCCTGGCGGGCTTTCCCGTTCCTCCATGAGGATGGCGAACGGCACATCTTGTTGCGTTTTCACGTCCAGGAGGCGCTCACCGCTCCCTCCGCCGCGGAGGCTCGGCGCCGGTGCATCGACCGTCTGCAGGACCACTGCCTCTGATCCGCCTCCAGAACGGAAACGGGCGGCTTGGCGACCGCCCGTCGTTCCACCCGGCTTCCCGATCGTTGCTACTCCAGCCAGATCTTCACCGTCTCGTGGTCGTCGTAGACCTCCACCAGGGTGAGGGGAGCCATGTGCTCGAGTTCCTGCAATGCGACCCTCAAGTTGGGCAGCGAGTCATCGGGGCCGCTGAACAGCGCATCGAGCACCTGAATGGGCAGGTAGACCATGACCGTCGGACGGGAATCGCCATCCCGCGTGACACGAACCTGGAAGGCGTCCCGGTCCTTCCAGACCCTCACGTGCTCGTCCCCGTCGTTGACCTCGAGGAAGTCGGCCTCGTCCTCATCGCGCAGGGCCATGTAGATCCGACGCATGTCCATGCCGTGGTTGCCGAGATCCATGTTGAAGTCGCCGTGAACCTGATCGTTGAGGACCTCGATGATGGACTCGATGGCGGCCAGAGGCATGTCCAGATTGACCTTCATCTCGCCGGAATCCTCGTCCGTCACCTCGACTCGCAGATGAACCTTCCCGCCTGCCAGGGCGGCCGGGGCGCACAGCGCACCGATCAGGGAAAGGGTGAGAAATCCGAGCACGGTTCTGCTGCCGGCGATCTGTGTCATGTCTTTGCATCCTCCTGAGCGGGGGGGCTTGCCCCCTTTGCAGCCGTGGAACGGGTCCGGGCCGGAAAGGTTCCCGGGCCCGGTTCCAGGGCCGGCAGCGCCGGGATGGGGTCCCCCGGGTGGCGGAATTCATCGTAATTTCATGATGAATATAGGGTTTATTCATGTGAATTTGGCCTCCGAGACGCGATGTTCGGAAAGCATGCCGAACCGACGGAGGCGACCTTGTTCGAGGTGAAGATCTTGTATCGTGAGCCGCTGCACGAGCTGTGGTCCGGAGGCGCCCCCGAAGCTCCCTTCGTGGCGCGCTACCGCAGCATCGAGGCGGCCAGCCACCGTGAGGCTGCGCGCATCGCCGAGACGCGATTCGAGGCCATTGCGCGGGATAGCCAGGTCCGCTGGACTCGCGTGGTGCTCGAGGTTCGCGTCCGGCCCCAGGGCTGAGCCAACCGCCAACCATCACAGATGTAAAAAATGCTTCTAAAGCATTTTTATGGTTGACAATCCAATGCGGATGTAGCATAATATGGATGTTACCTCTCTGGTTCCTTTGTTGGACCTAAGGCGCTAGCGAGTGGCCCGGTTACTTTACCCCCTTCCCGGTCCCCTTACCCTCGGGGGACTTGGCCTCGGCCGAGACACTTGCTGGCGCCAAGTTTTGTACGGGTTTCGCTTCCCGCCGGGCCTCTGGCCCTCTGGACCTGATTTCTTTGACAGGTAAGGACTTGCGTGCTAGCATGCGCTGGGTCGGGACGCGGGTGCACCAGGTGGCCGATGTCCCCTTGTCCTCCCTCCTCTCGTCTGTCTGCGTCCTGAGCGAGAGGCCGCGGTCTTCCGCGTCATCCAGCGGTTCTGGAAAGAGCTCTTGATCTCGTCCGAGCCCAGAGGGGCCCTGGCCCGTAGAATCCTCGCCGGCGGCGAAGTGGTTGCCGTTGCAGGCAAGGGCGAAGGCCGGGTGGACCTCTCCATCGTCATCGTCAACTACGACACCGTGAGCATCCTGCGCGAATGCCTGGCCTCCATCTACCAGCATCCGTCCTCGGTCTGCTTCGAGGTCCTGGTGGTGGACAACGCGTCGCCCGACGGGTCCGGTGACATGGTCCGGCAGGAGTTCCCGCAGGTTCGCCTGCTGCTGCTGGGGGAGAACACCGGCTTCGCACGGGCCAATAACGTGGCATTGCAGCAGGCCCGGGGGCGCTTGCTGTTATTGCTCAATAGCGACACGCGAATTCTGGACGGCAGCCTGGATGGCCTGGTGACGGCCATGGAGGAGCACCCGCAAGCCGGCGTGGTGGGCTGCAGACAGCTCGACGCCCGCGGGCATCTCCAGCTCACCTGGGGCCGTTTCCCCACGTTCTACCGCGAGATCGTGCGCAAGATCCTGCACTGGCGCCTGCGCATCGACGGCAGCCAGGTGCGCGACTACCTGCATCGCAAGTACACCGGTTCGGCGCAGGTGGACTGGGTATCGGGGTCCTGCCTGGTGGTCCGCCGCGAGGCGGTCCATGACGCGGGTCTGCTGGACGAGAACATCTTCCTCTATTTCGAGGACATCGATTGGTGCCGGCGCATCCAGCGCCAGGGCTGGCAGATCCTCTACGAGCCGCGCGTCCAGATCTTTCACCACGGCGGCGCCACGGCCGCCCGACACCTCATCGACGCCCTGGTAGCCTACCGGCGCAGCCAGTTCTACTTCTGCCGCAAGTACTTCGGCGACGGCGCACTGCTCCTGGTGAAGTTCCTGGTGGCGGGCAAGTCGTGCCTGGGCTTCGCGCGCCACTCGCTGGTATGGCTGACCAGCATCGGCGGTGAGCGGCGGTTCCGGGCCTACTGTGCGCTCCTCACGCTGAAGAAGATCTTCCTGGCGCTGTTCGAACCGGTTCCCGAGCCCGAGATCGGCGCAGTCTCCGTCCTGGCCACCTTCTCGCGGCTGGAGACGTCCGCCGACGCCGTGGACGCATCCTGAGACCATGCACACCTCTCGAGTGCTACACGTCATCAACTCGTCCGAGGAGGGAGGCGGAGCGCGTCATCTGCATGCGCTGGTGACACGAATGGACCGCAAGAGGTTCGAGCCGGTGGTGGCCACCACCGACCACGGTCCGCTGGTGCAGCGCCTGCAGGAGTCCGGCGTGCGCGTCGTGAACGTGAACATGATGCGCGGGCGCCTGGATCCACGGCCCGTGCTCGGGCTGCGTCACATGCTGGTCCGTGAGCAGTTCGACCTGGTGCATCTGCACGGCACCCGCGCGGGGTTCTTCGGGACGCTGGCGCTGGGCCTGGTGCCGCGCCCACCCCGCGTGATCTACACGGTGCATGGTCTGTCGTGCAGCCGCACGGCGTCAGCCACGGTGAAGGGGCTGTTCGCCCGGGTGGAGCGGTTCATCGCCCACCGTGCGCACCGCGTGATCTCGGTCTCGGAACATGATCGTCAGACCGGAGTGGAGGCCGGTCTGCTGCCGCCGGATCGCACCACGAGCATCCCCAACGGGATTGGCGTGGGCGCGGCGAGGCAGGGATCTCGCTTGTTGCGCCGGACCGGCGACGCGGCCGAGGTGCTCACCGTCGCTCGCCTGGTGCCGCAGAAGGGGATCCCGGTGCTCCTCGAAGCAGCGCGCACGGTCCTGCAGAGCCATCCTCGCGCACGCTTCACCCTGGCAGGCGACGGCCCGCTGCGGTTGGAACTGGAGGCGCAGGCGGAGCGCCTGGGCCTCTCGCAGCAGGTGCGCTTCCTGGGGACGGTGCAGGACACGCCGGAGTTGCTGGCCCGCTGCGACCTGTTCGTGCTGCCCTCGCTGTGGGAGGGCATGCCCCTGTCGCTGCTGGAGGCCATGGCCGCCGGCCGGCCGACGGTGGCCACGGCCGTGTCGGGCTCGGCGGAGCTGACTCTCGACGAGGAGACCGGGTTGCTGGCGCCCGCCGGCGACGCGAAGGCTCTGGCCGCGGCCATGACCCGTCTGCTGCAGGACCCCGAGGCCGCCGAGGCCATGGGGGCCCGGGCCCGGGATCGGGTGCGACGCGAGTTCAGCCTGGAACGCATGGTGGAGTCCACCCATGCCCTCTACTGCAACCTGCTGGCGGAACTGGAGCCGGGTCGCGTGGGGGCGCGGGAAGTTCGCCTGACCTGACTCGCATCCCGGCAGCGGACCGCGAGCAGGTTGGAATGTTCGAGGTCAGCGAGGGTCCGGTGAGGAGGCACGGGATGATAGCCTTGCCCACGGGGTGGGAGGTCCTGCGGTGAAGGGAAGGCGCAAATCCACAGCAAAGCAGCGCAATCGCCCCCGGGCAGCGCGTGGTCGTGGCGGCCGAGGGCCGCGGGCGGTCCCCATGCCGCGGGCGGAGCGCCAGGCCAGCGTACCGTTCGAGCTGGCCTCCCTGCCATTCGACCTCTACCAGCGCCACCGGCTGGTCCAGGAAGTAGTGGAGCGCATCCGGGGGCCGCGCAAGCGCCTGACCATTCTGGATGTGGGCGGAGCGCCGGGCCACCTGAAGAAATTCCTGCCACGCGACCGCATCATGGTCCTGGACCGGGAGACCGGCGGCGAGGGGACCGAGCTGGTGGCCGACGGCCGGCAGCTTCCGTTCCCGGATCGGGCGGTGGATGTGGTGGTGTCCCTGGACACGCTGGAGCACCTGGCCGGCCGTCAGAGGCCGGGCTTCCTGCGCGAGCTGGCCCGGGTCAGCGACGACACGGTGCTGGTCTCGGCGGCGTTCGGCGGGCCGCAGACCGAGGAGGCCGAGTCCATCCTGCAGGGTTTCCTGCACCGCCGGCTCAAGATGGAGCATCGCTCCCTGGATGAACACGCGCAGCACGGCTTGCCCGAGCGCGAGACGGTGGAACGTGCACTATCCCGCCACCTGGGGCCTGTGGTGGCCCTACCCAACAGCTGTCTGGATCGCTGGCTCCTGCTCATGGCGATGTCATTCTATCTGGACATGGATCCCTCGCTGGCGGAGCTGAAGCGCCAGGTTAGCGCGTACTACAACCGCAACTACTACCGTAGCGACAATGCCGAACCCGCCTACCGGCATCTCCTGGTGTCCCGCCGTCCACCGGCCCGGCCGCTGGTGGCGGAAGGCCTGCTGGCGGAGGGCGGCCGGCGGCGCGAGCGCATCGACTTCTCGCCCATCAACGCCCTCATCGAGGTCACGGGCCTCGATCTCCTCAAGGAGGCCTACCAGTCCATCGAGACGTTGCAGGAACGTCTGGCCGACAAGGACCAGAACGCCGTCCGGCTGCAATCGGACAAGGAGCAGCGCCAGCGCGTCATTGACGGCATGCAGACCGAGATGCAGCAGCGACACGAACGCATCGAGGAGCTGCAGGCGGCGCAGGACGAGCTGCAGGAGACGCTGCACGAGCGCTCGCGCAAGCTGGTGGATCTGAGCCGGGCTCTGGAGAGACGCGACGAGGACCTGGGCCGGTTGGTGGCGGAGAAGGAAGCCCTGGAGGCCCGCCTCCCCTCGGGGGGAGGCGGCCTGGAGGCGGGGCAGCTCAACGCGCACCTCGCCGAGCTGGGGGAAGAGTTGCAGGAGATCCGCTTCACCCAGGACCTGCTGGCCACGCAGCGCGAGGCGTTGACGCAGCAGGTGAAAGACCGCGATGCGCGGATTGCCGAGCTGGACGAGCAGCTGGGGCGGGAGCAAGCTGCCATGGACCGGCTGCGCGACCAGATGGATCGGGTGGTGCAGCACGGCGGCAGCCTGCAGACCATCCTGGAGCGCAAGGAGAAGCACCTCGATGCTCTCACGGAGCATACCGACAATCTCCACAAGCTGCTCGAGCAGCACGGCGCCCCGGCCGTGGGCGTCCGGCCGGTCCGCGAGCCGGACGAGGTGCAGGCGCGCCTGGACCAGTTGGAGCAGCTGCTGCAGGAGAGTCACCTGGAGAGCGAGCGTCTGGCGCGGGAGCTGGCGACGCGCACCGGGAAGATTGCGGACCTCGAGCGGCGCGCCGGCAGTGCGCAGGCCGAGGCCGCGTTGCGCACTCGCCAGGTCACGGCTCTGGAACAGCAGGCCGCGGAGTTGCAATCCTCTCTGGAGCGCCACGAATCTCAGCGCGCGCAGCTGGGGCAGTCGCTGGAGCACTGGCAACGTCGCGCCGAGGAGCTGAAGCTGCATGCGGATGCCGTGGACAGGTCGCACAAGAGCGCGCTGGAGCAGGCTGATGAGTTGCGCCAGGTGCTGGAGGCGCGCCACCGCCGCATTGCGGATCTCGAGACCCACGCCGACCAGTTGAACGAGCGCGGGGCCAGGTTATTCCGCCAGGTTCAGCTGCTGAGCAGTGCCGCCGAGACCCGCCAGCAGACGGTGGCCGAGGTGAACGCACAGGCGGAGCGCATTCGCACCGACGCCACGGCGATGCGGGCCGAGCTGGATGCCACCTTGCAGGATCGCAGTCGCGCCCTGGACGAGCTGGCAGTGCTGCGTCCGCAGCGTGCCGAGGCGTCGCGTCGCATGCAGCAGGAGATGCATGCGGCACAGCAGGCGCGGCAGGAGCGCGATGCGGCGCAGCGACGCGCCGACGAGCGCGACCGCAGCGCGCGCGAGCAGGCCATGCTCACCCAGCAGGCACAGGACATTGTCGCCGAGCAGCGTGAGGAGCTGCGTGCCCGGGAGGAACGGCTGGGCTCACTCCAGGATCAGGCCGCGGAGCTGGAGGCGCGCCTGCGCCGGGAGCGCAGTGCCGCAGACGAACTGGCCGCGGCCCTGAACGCCACTCGCAAGCAACTGCAGATCACCCGGACCAACCTCGCGGCCCGTTCGCGCCAGGCGGAGAGCCTTGCCGAGGACCTGGGGCAGTTGCGCGACCGCCGTCCGGTACGGCTATTGCGCAAGCTCGGCCTGGTGTAGAGCCTACCCGGCGTATCCGCGGCGGTGACGCAGCCGCACGCCGCTGCGCTTGCACTTGACCTTGATCTTGCGGAACGAGCCGTCGGCGCCGGGTGGCCGGGTGTAGCCCAGGACGTAGATGAAGCGGTCACCCTCCATCACCGGGCGCATCTTGTCGAGATAGACCTGGAACACCCCGCCGGTATCCCGGGCCAGGTCCTGCATGCCGCGCTGCAGCTCGCGCTGGTAGGAGTCGTACGACGACAGGATGGCGCTGCCGGGAGCGGTGGCGTGCGACACATCCACCCTGCGGTTCAGGGCCGTGTCCGCGTTGAAGATATCGAAGCCGTGGAAGACCACACGGCGACGGGCGCAGGCCTGTATCACCTCGTCCATGCGACTCTCGAAGGAGAGGGTGCCGGGCAGGCCGCCTGCGATCCGGCTGGCCAGGCTGGTGCCGTCTCCCTGGCCCAGGAAGTGGGCGGCGAGTTGCACGCCGGCACTGCCTGGATGAAGCGAGAACCCCGGTGAGATGAACACGATGGAATGGAAGCTCTCGTTGTCGGGAAACCGGGCGATGAGCGCCTCCAGCTCGCGCATCACGGTCTCTGTGCGGGCGTTCTGGTAGTCCAGAAACGATCGCAGCGCACTCCGGATGCAGTTCCCATAGCCGGGTCCGCCCAAGCACATGTTGAAACGCTTCTCCAACTCGTGGATGTCGGCGATCTGGTCGGCCCGCCGCAGTCCCTGCCGGCGCTCGTTGTAGCGGCTCCGGTAGGCGCTCAGAGCCTCCACGGCCACGGAAGGATCGCTGGTGAAGTCCTCCATGAGGGCGCCGCCCTCCAGGCTGTAGAGGAAGTACGACAGATCGGGGTGCTCGGTGGTTGCCTCGAGGTACTCCTCCAGCTGGCGGAACGTTTCGCTCACACCACGGTGGTCGGCGAACTGGAAGTCCACCGTCAGGATCACCCGGGAACCGCGCAGGCGGGGGAGGTCGGGGTCAACCGCTGCTGCGGCTGCTGCCGCTGGAGGTGGGGCATCCCCTCCGCGCAGGTCCAGGATGTCCAGGGACTCCAGCGTGATCTTCTTGCCGGCGTCACGCAGAATGAAGTCGGCCAGGGTCAGATCGGTGACCAGGCGGTCACGGCCATCACGGGCCACCACCTCCACCAGGACGTAGTCCACCCGCACGCGCTCCTCCGGCGGGATGGGCTCGGCCTGGGCGAGCAACAAGGGAAGGACGACCTCGAGGAAGAACATGCCCCTCAGGCCTCCGCCTGCGTGCGGCGGTTGCACAGGGTCTCGTACAGCGCGACGTGTTCCCGGGCGCTGACCGCCAGGTCCTTCACCGCGTCGCTCCGGGGTCGGAGGCGACCTCGGCGCGCTCCACTTCATATTCGGGGCGTTCCGGGTCCGCCACGCGGTGGAAGACCTGGACCCGGTGTCCGCCCCGGCTGAGATGGCGGGACAGCCCGTGGGCGAACAACTCGGCCCCTGCCTGGTTGAAGGGGGGAAAGCCGTGGACCACCTGCAGGATTTCCAACGTCAGAGCTTCGCCGGCAGGAGGATGGAGACGTCGGGGCGCGTCATGCTCCGCTCGTCGAGGCCTGCGCGACGGCCGGCGCGTGCAGGAGCTCCAGGTAGCGCTCCTCCATATCCGCTGCGTCCTGCTCGATGGTCTTGACGGGAACGCCGGGCCCGCGCAGTTCCTCCAGCCGCGCCGGGTTCTGCAGCAGGTACTCCATCTTGCGCTGCAGGTCGGCGGCGTCATCCACCTGGAACAACAGGCCGTTCTCGCCCTCGCGCACCAGATCCGCCATGCCGCCGAAGTTGGAGGCGATGACGGGCGTCCCGGTGAGCATGGCCTCATGCATGGTAATCGGCGAGTTTTCCCACCAGACCGACGGCACCACCAGGACGTCGATCCCTGCATAGATCTCCAGTGCATCCTGATTGTCGAACTCTCCCAGGAACCGCACGGTATTGCCCTCCACCTGGGAGCGCAGTTGCCGGATGTAGTCCGGGAACCAGGACAGGTTGCCGTGAATGCGCAGCTGCGGCGCCGGGTGGTGACCCCGGGCCAGTAGCCCCTGAAACGCCTCCAGCAGCACGTGCACGCCCTTGTGCGGTGCCAGCGTCCCCACGTAGCCGAAGCGCAGATGCGCTGACGGCCGGCGCCGGAACGGTTGCACGGGATCGGTGTGCAGGCCGTTTTGGGAGACCAGCACCCGGTGGGCGGGAAGGCTGAACTCCACCAGCGTGTCCCTGAGGAACGCAGACGGCGAGATGAACAGGTCCACGTCCCGGCAGGCCTCCAGCACCCGCTTCGAGCGCTGCTCCACCTGCGCCACGCGGCGCGACTGCGGATGCGCGGCCAGGAAGCCCTCCATGGCGCGGTACAGGGACTTGGCCGGCGCCAGGCGCGGCGCCGTGGCGTCCGGTGGCTCCTGTGTGGCGGTAGCGCGGGCGCGCAGGCCCAGGAGTTTCGACGCCACGCGGGTCCCGAGGCTCGCGGCGCCGCCGAACTTGCGGATGCAGTCCGCGCAGTCCTCCAGGACGATGGGGTCACAGACGTGCAGGTCCGGACGGATGCGCTGGCCTCCGTTGGGGCAGGAGAGCCAGTAGTCGTGCAGCGTGAAGACCACCCGGATGCCGCGCTTCCTGGCGATGGATAGGTAGTTGATGGAGTGGTTCAGCAGATGCTGCAGGTGCACCACGTCGGGACGGACCTCGTCCAGGATGCGCGAGAACACCCGATCCATCTTCGGGTCGGCATAGGTGTCCTCGAAACGCCGGTAGATGTGGTTATGGGTGACCTCGTAGAGCGGGAGACCCCTGTACGACGAGCGCCGGTAGTCGTACTGCGGCCTGGTGTGGTCCACCTCGGTGAACATCACGGAGACACTGTGCCGCTTGGAGAGTTGCTTCGAGAGGTAGTAGCAGTACAGCTCCGAGCCCGCGGCGTGATGCGGCAGAAAATCGTGGATTACCTGGAGAATTCGCATGGTCTAGAGGGTTGCCGGGCTTCCCCAAAAACGCCACCCACAGTATCCTTTCGGCCGTCCACCGTCAAGCGGTCATCCCGATATAATAGGTTGAGCATGTTCCAGACCATCCCGCGCCATTTCGGACCCAGCAAGCTGTACTACGCTCTGGCCCTGGCCGGACTGGTGGGCAGCTTCTTCTCGCTGCGCCTGTTCCTGGAGCGGCGCATGGAGGAGATCACCGCGGACCTGAGCTACGGCACCGTCCCCGGAGCCATCCATCTCACCCTCCCGGCCTCGGGCCAGTACGCCGTGTACCTGGAGCATCAGGGCGCGCTCGACAACCAGCTGTTCCTCACCGGCAAGGACCTGGGTGCGCTGCAGTGCACGGTGGCCTCCGCCGCCGGCCAGGCCGTCCCGCTGCGCCAGCCGCTATGGCAGGTGCCCTACCATCGCGATTCGCGCCACGGGCTGCAGGTGCTGGAGTTCGAGATTCCGGAGGCCGGAACCTACACGCTCGAGGGTGCCTATCCGTCCGGGACGGCCGGTCCGCAGCTTCTGCTGGCGGTGGGGGAGGGACTGCTGCGCGACCTCTCGGGGACCATCCTGGGCGCTCTGGGTCTGGCCTTGCTGCCCGCGTTCGGCGGGTTGATCATCGGTGGC
>CBDVAL010000089.1:0-13173 GCA_965371955.1 uncultured bacterium
TGGACCCCGTACGATCCTCCCGATCCGGACCTGTTCCCGGAGGAGAGCCGGGTGCATATCATCGTGCCCGGCGACACCCTGTGGGATCTTGCGCAGACCTACCTGGGCGATCCCTGGCTGTGGCCGCAGTTGTGGGACCAGAACCGTTACATCCTGGACTCGCACTGGATCTATCCCGGCGACCCGCTGCTCATCCCGCCCACACCCACCGTGGTGGCCGACGTGGTGGAGCCCGAGGAGCCCGTGCCGCCCCCGGTGGAGGTGCGGCCCATCCTGGACCGGACGGCGGCAGAGCCCGAGCCGGCCCCGCCGGTGCTGGTGGGCCCAGAGCTCAAGCCGGTGGCCAGCGAGTCCGACCTGTACTGTTCCACCTACATCTCCGAGCCGGTGGCGCCTGAGGGGTTCCATGTGGCTGAGAAATGGGAGCACGCCAAGACGCTGCTGTCCGACTGGGATGTGGTCTATCTGAGCGAGGGGCGCGCCCAGGGGATCCAGGCCGGCGGGGAGTATCTGGTGTTCCGCCCCGGCGCTGACGTCCTGCATCCCGCCACCCGGGAGGTCCTGGGCCAGGCCATCCAGCAAGTGGGCCGGGTGAGCGTGATGGTGGCGCACGAGGAAAGTGCCACCGCGCGCGTCCTGTCCGCCTGCACCGCCGTCCTGGTAGGTGACCGCCTGGTGCCGTTCGAGGAAGTGCCGGTGCCGTTGACGGTGTACCCGGGTTGGGAGCGCTGGGACTTCGATCTCAGTGGGGCGGAGAAAGGCTTCATCGTCTTTGCCGCGTACGAGCGCCCGCTGGGCCAGGGCGATCTCGTGGACCTGGACCTGGGCAACGCCCAGGGTGTCGCCCCCGGCGACTACCTGGTGATCTACAACGAGCCCCGGGAGGGGAGCCTTTTCTTCAGCGCCAGGACCTCGCTCGATCCGCCGAAGGAGGTGTCGGCCGCAACCGCAAAGCTCCCGCAAAAGATTCTGGGACAGGTGGTGGTGATCCGCTCGATGGAGAACACGTCCACCGCACGTATCATCCAATCCGCCCGCGAGATCAATGTGGGGGACAGGGTGGCGAAGAACTAGCCGGCCAGGCCTCCACCTACTCCTGAAACACCTGTGCGGTGAACCGGTGCAGGATGGCGCCGGTTCTCCAGGCGTCCTGCGGCAGGCCGGCCTTCTTGCACAGTTCCTGCAGGAACTGCACGCGATCCCAGCCATGCTCCATCGGCACCTGCGGCAGGAGCAGTCCGCGCCGGCCGTCCTTCTCGATCTGCAAGCCGTCCCGCCCTACGAGGATCTCCTCCGGCGCGGCCACCGGGACCAAGGTCGAGAGGATGGAGATCTCCAGGCTCAGTTCGGGTAGGTTGGCCAGGGTCACCGCGGGAAAGCGGGGATCCTGGGTGGCGGCCGAGATGCTGCAACGCACGACGTCGCGCTCCGGCGGCTCGCCCGTCCCCAGCACGCCCATGCAGCCGCGCAGTTCGCCCTGCTGGCGCAGGGTGACGAACAGGCCGCCCACCGCGCCCGGCGGGGAGGAAGGGTCCGGGGGTTCCAGGACCTCCCCGGTCTCGAGGTAGACCCGCAGGGCCTGACGGGCCAGATGGAGGAAGGCTTGTCGTTGTTCTGCAGGAACCAAGGGGTTCTAGAAGGACAGCAGCTTGCCGCGCAGGATGAGAATCTCCAGCGCCACCGCGGCCTGCATTGTGAATCGTCGCAGCAGATCCACATCCACCGAACCCACAGGCCGCGCCGCGTTGTCCCCGTAGAAGATGGCCACCACGCGCCCCTTGATGTGGATGGGGATCAGGACCACCTCGGCGGGGGTCTCCATTCCCAGATCATGGAAGAGCCGGCGATTGGCCGGGACGTCGGCCACAGGGCCGACCATGGGCTTGGAGCCCACCTTCACCACGGTGAACAGGGAGAGCGAGTCCATGGGTAGTAGCACCCTCTTGACCTGCTCCCGGAAGACCCCGGCACCGGATCCATCCCAGCCGATGATACGGTCGCGTTGCAGGATGAACATCAGGCGGCGCTGGAAGAAGCGCTCGGTGACCTGCAGCAGGATCTCACCGATCTGGTCGCGGTTCTGCGCCTGCACGAATCGACGAGCGCTGTGCGCCAGCGGGTTGGCGTGCGCGGCGGCTTCCGCAGCGGGCGCCGGGGCTCCGGGCCCCGGGGCCGCATTCTGCCGCTGGTTCAGGTCCTGCGGGGACGCGGGGAGAGGGTCCTCGATCTCCGGTCCCGTGTCCTGCCTCTGGTGGTAAATCTCGTCGCTGAACTCGGCATCCAGGGGCAACCCGTCCAGGCCCACCTCCAGTCCATCCGGCTTCGCCGGCACCGGGCTCGGCTTCACGGTGGCCGTGGGTTGGGCCTGCGAGGCGCTCAGGCTCGCCAGATCCACCTCCTGGGTGGACATCTCCATCGCGATGGCACGCGAACGCTTGAGCTTGATGCGGTAATAGCGCTCCAACGCCTCGAAGAGGCGGAACTGGGGCGTGATGTACGGCACCACGGCCAGACCGACGAGGGAGGCGATCTGGTTGGTGGCGCGCAGGTCCTTGGGGTGCAGCATGGCCAGATGCAGCCGGCCATTCTCCACGCGCAAGGGCATGACCTTGTGTTTGTCCGCCAGGCTGGCGGGGATCAGCTCGCAGACCTCGGGCGGGATGCCCTCCAGGTACTCCGGCGGCGAGTACTGGACCCCGGTGACCTGGGAGAGTGCATCTCCCAGTACCTCCTCCTTGATGAAGCCGAACTCGATGAAGATGGAACCCAGGTGACCACCGAAGAACTCCTGGGTCCGCAGGGCGGTCTGCAACTGGGCCTTCGTCAGCTCGCCCCGCTCCATGAGAAACTCACCGATCTTCTTGCTCATGAGCCCCCTTCTTCGGTGCCGGTCGGCCGGCTACCGTCGCGATGCCTCCCGCCGTCGTCCGCGCCCTTGCCCCCTTCCCTGGCTGCGCCCACCCCGGGAGCCGTCGTCGCCGCTTGACTCCGAGGCCCCTTCCTCCTTGGGCAGCAGCGCCTTGCGGCTCAGCCGTACACGGCCCTGGCCGTCGATCTCGATGACCTTGACCATCACTTCGTCGCCCTCACTCATCTCGTCCTGGATGTCGTTGACGTGATAGTGCGCCACCTCGGAGATGTGCAGCAGACCGTCCATGTTGGGCATGATCTCGACAAAGGCGCCGAAGTTGGTAAGGCGGACCACCTTGCCCAGGTAGGTCTTGCCCAGCTCGGCCTCGGCGGTGATCTCCTTGATGATCTCCACGGCTCTGGCCGCAGCGGCCTCATCGGAGGAGGCGATGTTCACCGTCCCGTCATCCTCGATGTCCACCTTACAGCCGGTGCGCTCGACGATGGAACGGATCATCTTGCCGCCCGGTCCGATGACCTCACGGATCTTGTCCTTGTTGATGCTGATGCTGATGATCCGCGGCGCGTAGGCGGAGATCTCCTCACGCGGTGTCTCCAGCGCCTCGGTCATCTTGCCCAGGATGAACAGCCTGCCCTCCAGAGCCTGCTTCAATGCCGTCTGCATCACCTCCCGGCTGACGCCGGAGATCTTGATGTCCATCTGCAGCGCGGTGATCCCGTCTCGGGTTCCGGCCACCTTGAAATCCATGTCGCCGTGGTGATCCTCCGCTCCGGCGATGTCGGTAAGAACCTCGTAGCGTTCACCGTCCATCACCAGGCCCATGGCCACGCCGGCCACCGGTTTGTGCAGAGGGACGCCGGCGTCCATCATCGAGAGGGCGCCGCCGCAGATGGATGCCATGGAGGACGAGCCGTTGGACTCCAGGATGTCGGAGACCACGCGGATGGTGTAGGGGAACTCGTCCTTGGTGGGAATCATCGGCTCCAGAGCCCGCTGTGCCAGCGAGCCATGGCCGATCTCCCGACGGCCGGGTCCGCGCAGGAAGCGCACCTCACCCACCGAGAACGGTGGGAAGTTGTAGTGCAGCATGAAGCGGCGCTCGAAATCACCTTCCAACCAGTCCAGGCGCTGTACGTCTTCCTTGGTCCCCAGCGTGGTGGTGACCAGTGCCTGGGTCTCGCCCCGGGTGAACAGGGCCGAACCGTGGGTGCGTGGTAGCAGGCCCGCCTCGCAGCTGATGGCACGGATGTCGCTGAAGCCGCGGCCGTCCAGCCGCTTGCCGTTGCCGAAGATCTCCTCGCGCATGATGGCGCCCTGCAACTCGTAGAGGTACTCCTTGGCCAGCGGGCGCGCCTCGGGGTCGTCCTCGGGGACCTCCTGCAGTGTCTCGTCGATGACCGTGGACACCTGGCGATAGCTGTCCAGCTTATCGGGCAGGGTCATGGCCTCTTTGAGACGTGACTTGGCCAGGCCGTCCATGTGCGCGGCCAGCTCCTCGGTATAGGCCCGAGCCTGGAACTCACGTTTCTCCTTGCCGGCCTCCACCCGGAACTCCTCGATGACCTCGATGATGCGGCAGATCTCCCGGTGGCCGGCGTAGATGGCCTCGATGGTCTCTTCCTCGGAGATCTCCAGCGAACCTGCCTCCACCATCACCACGGCATCCTTCGAGCCGGCGACCAGGAGGTTCAGACGGCTGTCCTGCAACTGCTGGAACGTGGGGTTGATGACGTACTCGCCATCCATCAGGCCCACGCGCACCGCGGCCAGCGGGCTGGTCCAGGGAATATCGCTGAGGTAGAGCGATGCCGACGCGCCGGTGAGGGCCAGGACGTCGGAGTCGTTGGCCTGGTCCGAGGAAACCACCCACGCGATGACCTGGGTCTCGAAGTTCCATCCATCGGGGAACAACGGCCGGATAGGCCGGTCGATGAGGCGGCTGGTGAGCGTCTCCTTCTCGGTGGGGCGTCCCTCACGTTTGAAAAACCCGCCCGGTATCTTTCCGGCGGCATATGTATTCTCACGGTAGTCCACGGTAAGCGGCAAGAAGGTCATGCCCTCGCGCGGTTTGCGCGCCGCGGTGGCCGTCACCAGCACTACGGTTTCTCCGTAGCGAACGGTCACGGCAGCATCGGCCTGCTTGGCCATCTTGCCGGTCTCCAGGATCAAGGTCTCGGAGCCGACTTGGATTTCTTTTCGTACGATCACTCTTCCTCTCTTTCCTCAGGTCAACGCGGGGGCGTACCGGTTGCGGAAGCCTGTCTCCCTGCCTGAGCGTCTTCATCCCCCCCAAGAGGGGGGACCTCAGGCGCTACAACGGTGCCTGTCCGGTCAGCGCTTCTCCGGCGATTCGGGCCGGGTCAATGGTTGCTTCGAGTTGAAGTGGTAAATGGTGGTTGCTCGCCAAGAAGATCGCCGAGCCATGCGGGAGCCCGCCGTTTCAATATCTCTCAGTTTCTGTTTCGCTCGTTCCGCCGGCTACTTGCGGATCCCCAGACGGCCGATGATCTCGGCGTAACGCGTCTGGTCGGTACGCTTCAGGTAGTCCAGCAGGCGCCGCCTTCGTCCCACCAGCTTCAGCAGGCCGCGGCGCGAATGATGGTCCTTCTTGTGGGTCTTGAAGTGGTCGGTGAGGTAGCTGATACGCTCGCTCAGGATGGCGATCTGCACCTCGGGAGAGCCCGTGTCCGTGGTATGGATGCGGTAATTCTCGATGATCTCTGTCTTCTTTACGGTGACCAGCGACACGGCCTCTTCTCCTCCGAACAACACAGACTTGGCTACTCCGAGGGCACGGCTCCGCGGGCCCGGCACGGTGGCAGCTGGATGAAAACCCTACGCAGCCTAGCACAGCCCCCCGGGAGAGTAAAGCCGGGTTTGCTCCCGTGGTCGATCCGTATCCCTCTGTCCTGACTTGGTTTACGCCTGGCGAACCAGCACCACACGCGGCTGGATCCGGGCGCCGCCCGCCTCCACCTCGCCCACGGCCAGCAGCGAGCCATCCCGGCCAAGAATCCGAACCGGTGTACCCTCCGAAGCCTCGGCCAAGGAGGGCCCTCCTTCACCGGGGCTACGGAGGGCAGGCTCAAGGTCTGACGCCTCCAGCGGGCCCCCGTGCGCCAGGCGATCCAGCGCCTCGTCGTGGGCGGTCACGGCCGGCATGCCCAGCTCCAGTCCGGAAAGTGGGATCAGCCGTCCCCGCAGGGTGCCACCCGCGGCCAGCTCGTTCATCTGATCCAGCGACAGCGCGTCCTGCAGCCCGAACTCGCCGCTGAACGTCCGGCGCAGGGCGGTCAGATGGGCTCCGCAGCCCAGGGCCCGACCCAGTTCGGCCGCCAGGCTGCGGACGTACGTGCCTGCAGAGCAGCGCACCTCGAACTCCACCTCGTGCCCGTCAACGCCCCGGCAGGACAGGGTGTGCACCATCACCTCCACCGGCTGCGGCTGGCCGGGTTTGCCCGCCCGCGCCAGGCGGTGCGCCCGCACGCCATCCACCCGCTTGGCGGAGAACCGCGGCGGGGTCTGCCACAGCGCCCCGGTCAGTTCCCTCATCGCTGCGGCGATCTGCTGCGGCGAGGCGTTCACCTCCTGTTCCGGGCCCGCCGGCCGCCCGGTGCGATCCAGGGTGTCGGTCTCCAGGCCCAGGCGGAGGGTGCCGCGGTAGGTCTTGTCCTGGCCGGTGAGGAAGCGCGCCAATCGCGTCGCACGCCCCACGCACAGCACGAGGACGCCGGTGGCCATGGGGTCCAGGGTGCCGGTGTGACCCACCTGGCGGGTACGGAGCAGGCGGCGGGCCACCGCCACCACGTCATGGCTGGTGGGCCCCTCGGGCTTGTCCACCACCAGGACACCCGCCGGCCCGGCGCGTAGCCCGGTCATTCGTCCTCGTGCGCGTCCCCAGGAGGCACGCGGGACAGCAGCTCCTCGATATGGGCTCCGTGGCGTAGGGTCGGATCGGCATGAAAATCGAGGGAGGGGACGTTCCTGAGCTGCAGCCGCTTTGCCAGCTCGCGCCGCAGGAAGCCGGCGGCCCGTTGCAGGGCCTCGATGGCCTGTGCCTCACGCTCCTCCTCCAGAACCGAGACGTAGACGCGCGCATGGCGCAGGTCGGGGCTGAGCTTCACGCCGGTGACGGTCACGAAGCCCACCTTGGGATCGCGGACTTCACGCTGGATCAGGGTTGCCAGCTCGGCACGCACCAGATCGCCGACCTGACCGGGACGTTTTCCGTCTACCATGATCAAAGATACTCCACTTCGAATTGCAGGACTTCCCCCGGAACCAGCCGGTAGACTTCCTCGCGTACCGACTGGAACATCGAGTCCAGGACCGGTTGGTGGGACGATACCGCCGCCAGTGCCAGCCCGACGCGCTGCCAGGTGTCCTGATAGTCCACCTCGGCAAACGAGACGTTGAACCGATGTCGCAGCCGGTCGCGCAAGCGGTTCACCACTTTGCGCTTCTCCTTCAGGGAGTGGCACGCCGGCAGGTGGATCTCGATCTGACAGCATCCGATGATCAACAGGTCCTCCGAACGGTCCGTCCGGTGGGGGAGGGGAGGTGCGAGCCGGCAGCCAGGCTGTCGGTCATGCCGGGCCTCTAGCTGAGGGACTGGGCCGCTATCTTCTCCACGCGGAAGGCCTCGATGACATCGCCCTTCTTGATGTCCTGGAAGCGCTCCAGCGCAATGCCGCACTCGAAGCCCTCACGCACCTCGGATGTGTCCTCCTTGAAGCGCCGCAGCGAGCAGATCTTTCCCTCGTAGACCACGACGTTGTCGCGCAGGAGCCGCACCTCCGACCCGGAGGAGACCTTGCCGTCGGTGACGTAGCAGCCGGCGATCGTCCCCGCCTTGGGCACTTTGAAGGTCTCGCGCACGTCCACGCGGCCGAGGAATTCCTCCTTGAGCGTCGGATCCAGCAGCCCCACCATGGCGTCCTCGATCTCCTGGGACACCTTGTAGATGATGCTGTGGAGGCGGATCTCCACGCCTTCCTTCTCCGCCAGCACGGCAGCGCTGCGCTCCGGACGCACGTTGAAACCGATGATGATGGCCTGGGAGGAGCTTGCCAGCAGCACATCGTTCTCCGTGATGCCGCCCACGCCGGTGTGCAGCATTCGCACCTTGACCTTTTCCGTGCCGAGGTCGGACAGTGTCTTGGCCAGCACCTCCACCGAACCCTGCACGTCGCACTTGAGGATGAGCGGGAGCTGTTTGACCTCGCCCTCGCGCAGCTGATCGAACAGGCCCTCCAGGCTGGGACGGCCGACCCGCTTGGCCTGCTCTTCGCGGTTCTTCGCCTGGCGCTGGGTTCCGATGTGGCGGGCGCGGCGCGCCTCGTCCACCACCTGGAAGAGATCGCCGGCCTGGGGAACTCCGTCGAGCCCGGTGACCTCCACCGGCACCGATGGACCGGCCTCTTTGACCCGTTCTCCATGATCGTTGAACATGGCGCGCACCTTGCCGCTCACCATGCCGGCGATGAACGCGTCCCCCACGCGCAAGGTGCCGTTCTGCATCAGCACCGACGCCACGGGGCCCTTGGCGCGGTCCAGCCGCGCCTCGAGCACCACCGCCGAGCCGGGGACCGTGGGATCGGCCTTGAGCTCGGCCATATCCGCCACCAGCAGGATCATCTCCAGCAGTTGATCCAGCCCGGTGCGCTGCTTGGCGGAGACCGGTACGAACACGGTCTGTCCGCCCCAGTCTTCCGACAACAGGTCGAGTTCCGAGAGCTGCTGCTTGATCTGATCGGGGTTGGCGCCCGGCTTGTCCATCTTGTTCATCGCCACCACCAGCGGAACGCCCGCCGCCCGGGCGTGATCCACCGCCTCGCGGGTCTGCGGCTTGACGCCGTCGTCGGCGGCCACCACCAGGACGACGATGTCGGTGACCTGCGCGCCACGCGAGCGCATCAAGGTGAACGCCTCGTGGCCGGGAGTATCGACAAACACCACCTGCCGTCCGCCGGTCTCGACGTGGTATGCGCCGATGTGCTGAGTGATGCCGCCGGCCTCCCCCTCCATGATGTTGGATTCGCGGATGGCGTCCAGTAGCGAGGTCTTGCCGTGATCCACGTGCCCCATGATGGTCACCACCGGCGGCCTGACGCGGATGTTTTCGCCGCTCATCACGGCGTCACGCTTGAGCGTGTCGCGTACGATGTCTTCCTCGAAGGAGATGATCTCGGCGTTGCAGTTGAAGTCCTGCGCTACCTGTTGCGCGACCTCCGTATCCAGGGGCTGGTTGATGGTCACCATCAGGCCGCGATGGATCAAGGCGCGCAGGACGTCCTTGGCCTTGACCTCCATGCGCTCCGACAGTTCCTTGACCGTGACGCCCTCGGTGAGGGCGATGTCCCGGACCGGCCCCTCCGGCTTGACCGGGGCCGGTGCCACGGTGGGCACGGTGGGCTTCACCCGGCGGGTCTTCTTCTTCTTGCGCTTGCCGCGGCCGAACGGTCGCATTCCGCCACCGCCGGGCGGACGTCCACCGCCGGGCGGGCGCGGGCGTCCGGGGGTGAAGGCCGATGGCACGGGGCGGAGGGCACCTGCGGGGGTGCCGGCTTGCGCAGCTTCCGGCCGCCGGGCGGCCTCCTTGGCCGACTCCTTGGCGGCTCGCTGGCGCTCGGCAGCGGCCTCCTCCTCCTGGAGCTGGCGACGTGCCGACTCCTCGGCTGCGCGCTTGCGCATCGCCTCCTGTTGCGCCCGACGGGCCTCCGCCTCCGCCTGGCGACGGCGCTGGGCCTCGGCCTCGATGCGCTTCTTCTCCTCCTCCAGCGCCAGACGCTTCTTCTCCTCCTCCATCTGGCGCTGCTTCTTCTCCTCCTCCTGGCGCTTGAGGTCCTCCTCTCGCCGCGCGATATCCTCCGCCTCGTTCTTCTCATACTCCGCGGTGAACTGGCGAGTCTTCTCGGCCCGCGCCTTGCGGGCCGCCTTGCGCAAGGAAGCGCTCTGCGTGGACTTGGTCTTCTTCTTGGAGACCGTCTTGACGCGTTCGCGCACTGCCTCCTTGGCCGCCTCCTTGGTGGCACTTGCCCGCAGCGCATTGCTGGCCTTGAGAAGCGAGTTGGCCACGGACTCGTCCACCGTGCCAAGATTGGACTTGACCGTGATCCCCAGGCGCTTCAGCCGGGCCACCAGCTGATCGCTGGTCAGCCCGATCTGTTCGGCCAACTCATAGACTCGCAGCTTCGCCATGCCTCTCCCCGGGTGCGGCGGGGCTATGCGCCCGACTCCCCGACCGGCTCCTTCGCCTGATCCGGCTGGTCGCCGACGTCGCCCTCCTCGGGCTTGTCGCCGGGCGTTTCCGTGCGCTCGCCCGCTTCCTCGCTCACCGCCTGCTCCTCAGGCGTTTCCGTGCGCTCGTCCGCTTCCTCGCTCGCCGCGTGTTCCTCATCCTCGGTCCCGGCATCCTCCGTCAACGCGTCCAGGACGGCTGCATCCCCGGCCCCGGCCGTCTCCAGCGCGGCCTCGGCAGCGGCGCGCTCGGCCTCCTCCTTCGCCAGCAGGGCGGCCAGGACAGCCTCCTCCTCGGCCACCCGTTGCGCCTCCTCGGCCGCCCGTTGCGCCTCCTCGGCTTCCTTGATGGCCCGTTGCTCCTCGACGTATGCGGTGGCCGCGGCGAGGATCTTCTCGGCGGTCTTCTCTCCCACCGAAGGCACGCCGGCCAGTTCCTCCAGCGTGGCGGCGGCGATCTCCTCGGGCAGGCGGTAGTCGGCCTCGAACAGGTTCTCCGCCGTCTTTTCCCCCACGCCCGGGATCACCAGAAGATGCTCCGGCGTGCGGGTCATGCGGAACATGGCGGCCTCCACCTCAGCCTTCTTGTCCGACTCGCTCTTGATGTCGATGCGCCAGCCGGTGAGGCGGCTGGCCAGGCGGACATTCTGTCCCTTCTTGCCGATGGCCTGGGACAGCTGGCCGTCCTCCACCATCACCTCCAGGACCTTGTTCGCCTCATCGAGGATGGCCACTCGGCTGATGGAGGCAGGGTTGAGCGCGTTGGCCACGAACTGCTGCGAGTCCTCCGAGTACTGCACGATGTCGATCTTCTCGCCGCGCAGCTCGCGAATGATGGACTGCACCCGGGAGCCCTTGATCCCCACGCACGCGCCCACCGGGTCAACGTCGCGATCCTTGGAGCGCACCGCCACCTTGGCACGGTCGCCGGGATCCCGGGCCGCGCTCTCGATGATCACCGTGCCGTCGTAGATCTCCGGCACCTCCATCTCGAACAGGCGCTTGAGCAGCAGCGGGTCGGTGCGCGAGAGAATCACCTGCGGACCCTTGGTGGCGCGGTCCACGTTGACGATGACGGCGCGCACCCGGTCGCCCTGGTTGTAGTGCTCGGCCCTGGACTGCTCTTTCTTCTGCAGCGCCGCCTCGGTGCGGCCGAGATCCACAATGACGTCGCCGCGCTCGAAGCGTTTGACGATGCCGTTGACGATCTCGCCGATGCGCTCGGAGAACTCACGGTAGACGTTCTCGCGCTCGGCTTCGCGGACTTTCTGGTAGAGGACCTGCTTGGCGGCCTGGGCGGCGATGCGCCCCAGTTCAGCGGTGGGTTTGGGGATCTCCACCAGCGAATCGATGACTGCGTTGGGATCGAACTTCTTGCCGTCGGCCAGCGAGATCTCCAGGTCCTCGTTCTCCACCTCCTCCACCACACGCTTCACCGCGAAGACGCTGATGCTGCCGTCCTCCTTGTTGAAGCGCGACGCAAGCTCCTCCTTGCTGCGGAATACCTTGCGGGAGGCGGCAACGTAGGCGTCTTCCACGGCCTCGATGATCACGTTGACATCGATGCCCTTCTCGCGTCCGATCTGTTCGATGGCCTGAAAAAGATCCGCTGCCATGAGTTGCTGGTCCCTTCACGACTCGGCCCTGTGCGCCTGCCGGCGTCCGACCGGTATGTTCTCCCTCCCACTGGTCACCCAGCGAAGGGTTCATAGCTCGACTTCCAACCGGGCCATGGCGACGTCCTCGAGACGAATCTCCATGGCCCCGTTTTCCTCGGTCTTCAAGACGATCTTCCCCTCGGCGAAGCCCTCGATGTGCCCGAGGAACCTACGCCGTCCCTGGATTGGCTGGTGCGTCGTGACCCGCGCCTTGCGTCCGGTGAACCGGATGAAATCCGCCTCCCGGGTCAAGCGCCGATCCAGACCCGGTGAGCTGACCTGCAGGGTGTAGCTCTCCGGCACCAGATCTTCCACTTCCAGCTGTGCTCCCATCTGACCGCTGATCTCCTGGCAGTCCGCCAGGGTCACGCCGCCGGGCTTGTCGATGAACAGCCGGACCACCTTGCCCGCTCCCTCGCGGCGGGTTTCCAGGTCCACCAACTCCAACCCCTCGGAGGCCGCGATCTTCTCGGCGATCTCCCGGATCCGTGCCAATCGGTCCACCGGACCGCGCTCCTTTGACTCCGTGACCTTTGGAGTTGCCGGGCCGGGTCGGCCCCGAAAAGAAGGCCCCAAAAAAGAAAAAGTGGGCTCCGAATGTAGGCCCACTTCCGACCCGTCCACCGAGCAGGATACCATACGAAATGGACGGTAATCAAGGTCGGTCGGCGACCCTCCGTAGCCCCTGAGAGACGCCTCTTCCCCACGGTAAGTCTCCCCATTTCAAATAGATAGAGGGCGCCGCGGAGCCCCGGCGAGGGAGGGAGGCGCGGCTCTGGCAACTTATTTCCCCCGGCTCTTGATCTCCCCCGATCCCAGTGCTAGGCTTGTCCAGCCTCGAACCCAGAACGGCGACGACCGGAGAATTTGTCCGGTTGTTCGCGTGTTTTGACCGGTTCCAGGGGCTTGACCGTGAACGGGGAGTCAGTTATACTTCTCTTTCACTAAAATATTGCTCTTTGAAAACTGAATAGTGCGTGCGGACGTCTGAAGTCGTTCTTTTGTACTAGTTTTTCTGGATCAGCATCCGATAAAGAAACCCTTCGGGTTTTCGATATCAATTGGAGAGTTTGATCCTGGCTCAGAACGAACGCTGGCGGCATGCCTAACACATGCAAGTCGAACGAGAAAGCTCCCTTCGGGGAGCCGGTACAGTGGCGCACGGGTGAGTAACACGTGGGTAATCTGTCCTCGAGTGGGGAACAACCCAGGGAAACTTGGGCTAATACCGCATAACATCCCGACCTCTCCGGAGGACGGGATCAAAGCTGGGGATCGCAAGACCTGGCGCTTGAGGAGGAGCCCGCGGCTGATTAGCTTGTTGGTGGGGTAACGGCCTACCAAGGCGACGATCAGTAGCCGGCCTGAGAGGGTGATCGGCCACACTGGAACTGAGACACGGTC
>CBDVAL010000090.1:0-12717 GCA_965371955.1 uncultured bacterium
AGCACCAGGTTCATGACCACGTGGAATCCCAGGGTGGACTCCATGCGCCAGGCCAGCAGGAAGCCAAGCGCGGTGAGCCCGAGGGCCACCAGCGCCAGCATGCCGGCCGTGGCCAGCACCGAGGCAGCGGTCAGTCGGATGCCGGCGGTGGGCGCCAGCAGCAGGAACAACATCGCCTGGATCACTGCCACGGTGGTCCCGCCCAGCACCTTCCCGGCCACCAGGCTGGCGCGCGGGATGGGCGCCACCAGCACCGACTGCAGGAAACCCTCCTTGCGATCCTCGATGATGGAGATGGTGGAGTAGATGGCGGTGAAGAAGACCACCAGAACCAGCGTGCCGGGGAAGAAGTAGCTCAGGTAGGCGTCGTCACCGGCGCCCCGGAACGAGGAGCCGAACCCGGCGCCCAGTAGCAGCCAGAACACGAGCGGTGTCAGCAGCGCGCCTGCCACGCGGTTGCGCTGGCGCAGAAAGCGCACCACCTCGCGATGCCACAGGCCGGCTGCGGGCAGCAAGAAGCCCGGCCGGGGCAAACCCTGGGCGGCGTGCTGCATCATGCCTCCAGCCGATCCTCGCCGAAGCGATGGCCGGTGCGCGCCAGGAACACATCCTCCAGCGTCGCCTGCCGCAACAGGACCGATTCGATCTTTCCGGACAGCGACGGCAGCAATTCCGCCAGCGTCTCGCCGCCCCGCGGCCGCTCCAGGTGGACGGTACCGTTGAGCAACGATACTCCGTTGCCGTAGCGCGCCCGGATCTCCTCGCACAGCGCCTCGGGGTCGGGGCCCTGCATCTCGATGACGTCCCCCCCCAGCGTCTGCTTGAGCTCGGCAGGCGTGCCCAGCGCCACCACGCTGCCCTCGTCGAGGATGGCCAGCCGGTCGGCGCCCTCGGCTTCGTCCATCAGGTGGGTGGTCAGCACCACGGTGATGCCCTCCTCCCTGCGTAGCTGTTCCAGGGCGGCCCCCAGGTCGGCGCGCGCGCCCGGGTCCAGGCCGGTGCTGGGCTCATCCAGGAGCAGCACCTGCGGCTGGTGCAGCATGGCCTTGGCCAGCTCCGCCCGCCGCCGCAATCCTCCCGACAGCTTGCCCACGCGCTCCGCGGCGCGGTCCTCGAGGCGCACCCGCGCCAATGATGCCTCGATCCGCCGGCGCAGCGCCGTGCCGCGCAATCCGAACAGGAAGCCATGGTAGCGCAGGTTCTCCTGCACGGTGAGCTGCACGTCCAGGCTGGGCGACTGGAACAGCACGCCCAGGCAGCGGCGCACAGCGTCGGGCTCGCGCACCACATCATGGCCGCCGACCCGCGCCGAGCCGCCTGTCGGCATCAGGTAGGTGGACAGGATGCGGAACAGCGTGGTCTTGCCACCGCCGTTGGGACCGAGAAGCGCGAAGATCTCCCCTGCCCGCACTTCCAGATCGATGCCGCGCAGTGCCTGGCGCTCGCCGTAGTGGTGCACCAGGCCCTGCACCTGGACGGCAATCTCGTCCGCACCAACCGGCGACGGGCTCATCCGCGCGGCGCCTTGTCCAACGCCATCAGCAGGAACAGCAGCGGCAGGACCAGCAAGGAGGTGCGAAACAACAGCCGCGCGCTGGCCTCGCTGGGATTGCGGGCCATGTTGGCGGAGGCTGCCAGGAAACCCAGCGACAGCAGAGCAGCTCCCACCAGATAGACATCGCCGGCGAGGCCGAGCGCCGCCGGCGCCAGCGCCGCCGGCACCATGGCCGTGCTGTACAGAACCGCGGCGAACCCGGTGCGCTTCGCCCCACCCTCTTCCAGCGGCAACATGCGGCAGCCGGCCCGGGCATAGTCCTCACGGTAGAGCCACGCGATGGCCAGGAAGTGCGGCATCTGCCAGAAGAAGAGGATGGCGAACAGCGCCGCGGCCTCGGGACCCAGACCGGCCCGTGCCGCGGCCCACCCCATCACCGGCGGGATGGCGCCGGGAATGGCGCCCACCAGCGTATTCAGCGGCGTGACCCGCTTGAGCGGCGTGTAGAACACCAGGTAGGCCACGCAGGTCACCAGCGCCAGCGCGGCGGTGAGCAGGTTCACCAGAGCCGCCAGAATCAACATTCCCGCGGTAGCCAGCAACGCGCCGAAGGCAAGGCCGGCGGGGGGCGTGAGAGCACCGGAGGGGAGCGGCCGGTTCCTGGTGCGTTGCATCAGTGAATCCAGGTCGCGCTCCATGTACTGGTTGAGCGCCGCGGCCCCCGCGGCCACCAGCGCCGTGCCCAGCAGTGCGAACACCAGCGGCCACCCCGGCAGGCCCGCGCGAGCTCCCATGTAGTAGCCGCCCAGCGTGGTGAGCACCACCAGCAGGTTCAGTCGCGGCTTGGCGAGCTGGAGGAAGGAGAGCGTCCGGCGCCCCCTCGCCGCTGGCGCCACATCGCCGGCCGCGTCCCCCGAGACACCTTCCAGCGCGCTCTCCAGCGCCGGGCCGCTCACGCGGTGCCCTCGGCGGCCAGGGTACCGGCCACCAGGGGATCCGGCATCAGGGCATGCCGCCGGGCCACGCGCAGCGCCAGGATCAGCGCGACGGCCAACGAGGCGGAACCACCGACCACATGGAACGTCGTGATCACCGGTGCCTTGGCGGTCCAGACACTGAACGCCCCCAGCAGCACCTGGGCCACCAGCAACACCGACAACGCCACCGCCGGCCGCAGGAGATCCGGCGTGTCCCGGTGACGGCGCAGCACGCGCGTCACGGTCACTGCCGCCACCACAAGAACCACCAGCGCCCAGGCACGATGGGCGAAATGGATGGCCACCTGCGGATCGCCCAGCGGCGGGATGATCCGCCCCAGCGACAGTGGAAAGTCGGGAATGGCGAGGCCGGACTGCGTGTGCCGCATCACCGCGCCCAGGAGGATCTGCGTGTACACCGCCACGGTGGTGGCCACCGCCAGCACCTTGAGGCGCCGGAGAGCACCCGGCATGGGATCCCGGGGGGGATGCTGCGGCTGCAACCAGCCGCGCCCGGTGGCCACGGCCAGCACCACCGTCATGCAGCAGAACAGGTTGGCCAGGCCGGCATGCGCCACGGAGACCTGGGTGGGCAGCAGGTAGATCACGGTGATGCCGCCCAGGATCGCCTGCGCCACCACCGTGGCCAGCGCCAGCGTGGCCAGCCGGCGCACCCAGCGACGACCCTCGGACAGCCAGGTCCACACCGCCAGCGCCAGCATCAGCATTCCCACCGTGGCCGCCACCATGCGGTGGCCGTGCTCGTAGAACACGCCCCCCACCATGGGCGGGAAGAACTCGCCGTACGACAGCGGCCAGTCCGGCACGGACAACCCGGACCCTGTGCTGGTCACCATGCCGCCTGCAAAGATCAGGAACAGCGTCGCCGCAAGAGTCAAAAGGGCGAAGCGGTGTCGCCAGGGCCCCGGCAGATCATGCCGGCTAGCGCCGCTTCGCCCGAACTCCGTCTTGCCGTGCTGCATCGGTTCTGAGTCCGGTGCAGCCGGACCCGTCTCCTGTTACGACGCGGAGAAGGTGAAGGAGATCTCCTGGCTGTCGCCGTCGCCCACCGTCACCTCCTGGGTCTGGGCACCGTACTTCTCATGCCAGGCCTCGATGGTATAGGTGCCGGCAGGGAGTTTGCTCAGGTCGAACGAGCCGTCCTTGCCGGTCACCGAGAAGAACGGGTGCGGTAGCACGCCGATGTAGGTGTTCATCCAGCTGTGCACGTCGCACTTGATGCGCACCATGACCTCGGTCTCGGTGAAGGTCTCGTCGATCTCCTTGAGGTACTTGGGCATGGCGCGGTTGAAAGGCTTGTTGGCCTTGGCCTGGGCGTTGATGTTGTGCAGCGTGTCATCGCTGTTGAGGATCTTGACCCCCTGCCCGGCCACCATCCCCTGCACGTGCGGCCGGTAGCGGCAGCCGTTCTGATCCAGCGTGATGGGCGTATCGGGGGCGGCGTACGTGTTTCCCTCGAGACCCGTCTTCACGTAGATGAACACGTTGCGCAGCGTGTCATTGTCGTTCACCAGCACGTCCTCGGTTGTGGCACCGTCGGGATGCTTCTTGCTGCAGAACGGGTCGGCGTCCATGCGGATCTTCTTGCCGCCGGGAGCCTCACCCTCGAACTGCACGGAACCCGTGACGGCGGCCGTACCCATGGCATCGCCCCCACCGGCGGCCGCAGGCGCCGATCCGTCGCCCGCCGGCTGCGCGGTTGCAGGTGTGGACGGGCGCGACGTCGAGCCGCTCTCACCACCACCGCAGGCGGCAGCAAGGAGCAACAACAGCATGGCCGAAAAAGCGATTCCCTTCTTGAAACTCATCGTCTCCTCCAATAGGGGAGCCCGCGGTTCAGGGCTCCCGAAGCACACTGGCAAGAACCGCCGAGGAGGCCTCCCTCCCCGGGGCTCCCGGTGATGTCTCGTGTCGAGTGGCAGGGCAAGCGCACGGCAGGCCACGACCCCTCCGGCCTCGCAACAGGCCGGCATGGTGCGGCTCGATTGGAGCGGATTGGGGCCCCCGGTGGCTGCTCACCCTCAAGCAAAGGCGTGAGTTTACCAACCGCCCCCGGCCAGATCAACGCCACTCCCTGATTCCCCGTTTTCCCGCTACCAGGGCGGTATTTCGGGCCTCCAGGCGGACCTCGGGAGGAGATCCCGGTTACTGTGCGGGAAACCGGCCCTTCCCCAACTCTCCCACCTGGTGGGCCACCTCCGAGAGCAGCCGCGACCCCACTGCGGTGAGCAGCCGGCGGTCCTCCGCGTCGCGCAGGCAGTGCAGCGACTGCTGCAGCATGTCGCGCTCCCGCTCGATCTCCCGGCGCAGCCAGGCGCGGGGGAGGCGGCCGGGCAGCGCCAGCAGGCACCGGAACAGCTGCGCGCGGAAGGTGAAGGTGTAGGTGGCGTGCAGGATGCCGTGCAGCGGACGCACCTGGCGGCGCCAGGGGGAGTAGTAATGAGCGTCGGCGCCCTTGCGCTGTAGCGGCGCCAGCTCCTCCAGGCTGTGCAGACGATGGTGGGCGGTCTCGTGCAGCAGGTCATCGGCCAGATCCACCACGCGCTTGCCCTGCACGTTGATGTAGGACGTGCCCGGGCGCTCCGGCAGCGAGTAGCTCACCACACCGCGCTGCTCCAGCGGCACCAGGACGCGGGTGTGAATCAGGATCTCCCGCCATGCGTCCGGCCACGCCCGGCGCACCAGATCCAGGCCCTCACCCAGACGCCGCGCCACACCACGTGCTGCCGGGCCCGGGCGCAGCCCCTGGCGGCCGGCGATGGCGCGGCGAGCCACGACGATGCCCGAGTAGGGTACCCGTTCGCGCGGCTGGTAGCGCGGCCTGGTCTTGCTCAGCGGCACGCGAACCTCATCGCCGCGCAGCTCCACACGGGCCGGGCTGTCCAGCTTCCATGTGTACGGCGAGGGAAACGCCACATGGAGCTCGCCTGCCACGCGCGCCTCCTCGGCGTCCGCCTCCAGGTCGAGGGTGAACGGCCCGAACTTCTTCCCCGGCGGTGTGAGGAACAGGAGCACCTCCGGCAGGCGGCGGAAGACACGGCGCAGCAATCGCTTTCCCAGGGCGCGGGCGCGCCGGAACGAGGCGGCGTCCATGCCACCGCCGGGCAGGACGGTGGCCAGATGGGGGCCGCGGGCCAGAACATCGAACAGTTCCTCCTCGCCGCCGGGGCTGGCCAGCGCGACAGCCTCCTCTGCAGCGCTCAGCCAGGCGCGCAGGTCCGGACCCCACAGGAACGCGCGCCGCCGCGCTCCGCGCAGGTGGTCCAGCGTGGCCAGCAGGGCGCGGCACGCCTGCCCCTGCTCACGCGTGCGGGCGAAGCACTGTAGCCGCGCCGCCACCTGCCGGGCGCGGCGAGCGTTGCGCGCCACCACACGCGGGACCAGCGCGTCGCTGTCCGGCGGCAATAACTCGATCATCGGAATTTCGTCATCCCCAGCACCTGGCGCTGCCAGTCGATGTGCAGGTTGTAGTGCGAGAGCTGCGGGTTGCCCAGGATAGCCCACACCTCGGTGCCGAAACCATGGCTCAACGGCGTCAGGTCCAGCCGCACCAGGATGCGCCCGGCATCGGGGAGGTGCGAGGCCATCTCCAGCGTCTCGCCGGCGAACTCCAGCCGCGCGCGGCGCACCACGCGCACATCCACGGACCTGCCGGTGCTGCCGCGAATCTCGCGGTAGGCGGGCGGTGCCATGTTGGGGGCCATGAGCTGCAGTCCCGGCACCTGGCCGGCGGCGTGCATGGACAGGCTGGCCTGCGAGGCACCGGTGTCCACCATGGCGTGCATGGTGACCCCGTCCACCTGGATGGGGATGAACGGTGTCCCGTTGATGCTGAGAAACGGGATCTCCAGGGTTTCGTGCTGCGTCTTGCTCTTCTTGCCCTTCTTGCGGCCGTTGCCGCGGTCCACCGCAGGCTGCTCCTGTTCCTTGCTGCCGCCGATGCGCAGCTCGCGCTTCTGGTGATCCAGGGTCACCGGATGGCCGCCGAAGAACGTGGGACCGATCAGACCATCCACCAGGGGCGCGGCGTCCCGCACCACCGCAGGGACGTTGCGGATGACGGCATCGCCCACCTGCACCCGGTCCACCAGCACCATGGGCGTCTTGGCCAGGCCGTCACCGCCGATGCCGGTGATGGTGAACACGTCCACCGGCTCCAGCTTGAGGCGCCTCATCAGGCTGGTGGATATGGTGAAGCCCGACGCGCCGGTGTCGAACAGGTAGCGGCGCTTCTTGCGCCCGCCCACATCCACCGGGATGTAGGTCATGCCCCGGTCGGTCTCCATGCGTACGGCGCTGCCCTGCTCGGGGACTTCCACCTGATTGAGCCGGCGCTCGCCGGCGAACTCCAGCAGCGCCAGCCAGGTCCGGACGTTGCCCCAGACGGGCAGCTCCTCGGCCCGGGGCAGCTCCAGGTAGCGCTGGTAGAGCTCCTTGCGCTTGTCGCGTTTGGTGACGAACGGGGCCAGGGCGCGCAGGTAGATGGGGTTGTCCGGCTGCAGCGACGCGGCGCGCTGGAAGTGGCCGCCGGCCTCTTCGTATTCACCGAGGATGGCCACGGTACGCCCCAGGCCCCACCAGCAACGGCCGCAGTCCTCGTCGGCCTCGGTGGCCTCCAGGAGGCGCTCCTGGGCCGCGTCGAAGTCGCCCGCGCGGTGCAGCGCCAGACCCAGCTCGGCCAGCGCGCGGGCGCCGCGTCTCGTGAGCTTCACCGCCACCTCGGCGTGCTCCCTGGCCTCGACGAACTGATCGGTCCGGGTCAGGCACTCCGCCAGGCGGATGCGCAGATCCGCATCGTCGGGCGACGCCTGCACCAGCTCGCCGTAGATCCCGGCAGCGGCCTCCAGCTCCACCTCGGCATAGAGCTCATCGGCGCGGGCGCGACGGTTCTCATCCTCCGCTGCTGCGGCAGGCGCCAGGGCCAGGAGCCCGAACAGCAACCAGCTCGCCCGGCGTCGGCTCAACCGCCGTCCTCTTCGATGACGAAGGAGACCGACGTCAGCACCTTGCCCAGCTCGTTCTGCACCTCCACCGTCCACGGGCCGGTCCAGCTCCGCATGATCTGCTTGCTGCTCCAGGTGCGCCAGGATGCGCTGCGCACCGGCAGTCGCACCTTGGCGCGCTCGATGGATCCGTGGCGCCAGACGTGGTACACCGCCCTCTCCTCCTGCGCTCCCATGATGTGTGAAAACAGGAACACCCGGCCGACGTTGGTGGGGAACCACGATCCCTCGCCCACCGGCTGCCGGGAGTGCACGCCGAGCGCCGTCACCGCCCGCTGCACGTGCAGGCCAGGTGCATCCTGGGCGTACAGCAACCCGGCGGCGGCCAGCACCAGCCCGGATATCCACATTCGTCTATGCATTGCGCTCCTCCACATTTCCTGCATGGTACGCCAGTTGGAGGGAAGCTACCAGCCGAGCCCCAGCGCCTTGGTGAGGAACTTCATCAGCGGCGCCATGGAGCGGCAGGTGCGGGTGTAGCGCGCCAGGAAATCGGCCGAGCACACCTCGATCTGGGTGAACTGCCGCACGGCGATGAAGTCCTTGCGCTTGAGGTCGTCGATGAGCGCGTGGTCCGGGTCGAAGCCGCGCGGCGGGCGGCGCAGGCTCTCCCCCTGCAGCGCGCAGGACTCCCAGAAAGCCCGCCCCGAGACGGCGCGCCTCCACGCAGCCGGGTTGTTCACCATGGCGGTGCGTACCTTGGCGGCAGCCATGCCGTCCGGGCGCCACAGTCCGGCGCCGGCGAACACCCGTCCCGGCTCCAGGTGCAGATAGAAACCCGGCGCATGAACATCCTTGGCCTTCACGTGGCGGAACTGTGCCGCCACCATGAGCTTGTACGGACTCTTGTCCCTGGAGAACCGCGTATCCCGGTGGATACGAAACATGGAGCCGCCCACCGGACGCGGGTCGGCGAGAAAGTTCGAGCTGATCCTGCGCAGCCTCGGTCCGAAATCGGTGATGAACTGCAGCAGCGGTCGACGCGCGTCGCGCTCGTAGCGCTCCTTGTTCTCCAGGAACCACGGCCGGCTGTTGTTGGCCTTCAAGTCCCGCAGGAAGCGGAACAACTGCGGCTGGAAGTGCGCATGCCCGCTCATGGACGGTCCTCCCGCGGCTCAGAAGTTGACCACCAGCGAGGCGGTGAACACGGTGTCCGTCGATTCCTTCTGAGCGTCCACGGTTCCCACCTGGTTGGTCCGGTCGGGGGAATCGAACAGGTCCACCTCCTCGAACGCTGGCTCATTGTCGTACAGCACCCTCAGGCTGGCCTTCAGCGCCAGGCGGCCGTTCATGGCAACCTGGACCTCGTTGATCATGTCGGCGCGGAAATCCGAGGTCTCGTCCAGACTCTCATCGATGATCAGCGTGTTGGTGTAGGTAGTCGTGTCGTTGAGCTTGTGCTTGTAGTTCCAGCCCAGGCGCAATCCGGCGAAGCTGGTGCTCTCACCGTTGGTGTCCTCTTCGTCGGTGAAGGTCAGGCCGTAGTCCGTACGGAACTTGATCTTGTCCGTGTCGTACCAGACGTTGCCCACACCGCCGGAGACAGTGGTCCGGCTCTCCACGGCGGACGGCCGGTTGCGCTCCCAGTCCAGACCGGTGTACCAGAAAAACTTCTCGCTGATGAGCCTGTCATAACGGCTGTTGAAGAAGTAGCGCTCCGGGTCCGTGTCCTCGTTGTCCTCCTCGATGACCTTGAAGCCACCGCCCCCCCCTTGCACCGCGAAGCGGTCGATGTCGTTGGTCTCGGCACGAATCAGACCCACCGTCAGTTCGAGCTTCGCCTTCTCCCAGGTTCGCTTCAGCAAGTTCTTGGCCCCGAGCGTGAATGACTCGGAGTTACCGCTGGTCGCCACCATGCTGAAGTCCGCCGTGTCGGACCAGCCCAGCTCCTTCTCATCCGCTGCCATGGTGGAGGCACCCCAGGGCAACAGCAAGACGAGCACCGTCCACCCCATCTGCCACTTCGAGCCCCGCCTCTTCATCGTCGTCCCCTCCTTGCAGATCTCTTCGGGATCGTGATCCGGACCATCATGCCCACGCCGCCCTCCTGGTGCAGGACCACCGGCTCGAGTCGCACGCGCCGTCCCGCGCTCTCTTTCCGTCGGCGTACCACCGCCCGGCCCACGACATAGCCCAGCGCAGCGCCGGCGAACGTATCCGAGGCCCAGTGATCTTCGGAATCGATGAGCGACAGGCCCACCAACGTGGCCAGCGGATAGCTGATCCACGCCGCCACCTTGCCATGCCGCTCCGCCAGCACCGTGGCCAGGGTGAAGGCCCGCGCCGTACTCCCTGAGGGGAAGCGGCCGCTGTCCCCGGAGCTGAACCACTCGCTGGCCCGGGAGTCGTCAGGACCGTTGCGTCCGAACACCGCCTTGCCGACGCCGCCGATCAGGTCGGTGAACAGCAGCGCCTCCATCATGGCCCTGCTGGTCTCGATGGTGGGCTCGTGGTGCGCCAGCCGGCCGCTGCCGTAGGCGGCCAGTACCGCCAGATGGGTCTGAAAGAAACCTCCCAGCTGCTCGACCTCGTCGATGGCGTCCAACCGCTCCTCGCCGCGGTTTCCGTCGTGGATCTCCTGATCCAGCAGGATCAGCCCGGCGAGCCCGGCGCCGAACGCCGACGTCATGAGCACCCCACGGCGGGTGATGCGCGTGGGGAAGGTCACCAGGTAACGCGCGTCATCGCCGACGTTGCGCAGCCCTGTCTTCCATTTCGGCCTGGAGGCCCGGCCGGAAGTGGCGCCGGCATCGTTCTCCTCCTGCGCGTCCACGGGTGGAGAGGCTTCTTCTTGCTGCTCCTCCCCCGGACAGGTCACCGCCGACGCGGCGGTATGGAGCAGAAACGCCAGCAACAGAGCCAACATGGAGTGACCACGCAATTTTTTTATCCGGTGACGAGGACAAAGGGAGAGACACTATAGACATGCGGGCTCCCGCCTGCAAGGCTCCGGATCGTGGTATCTTACGGCGCTGGTAAAGGCCGGCAAAGGAAACAACGAAACGTGACGGGTGCGGAGGTGCCATCGGTGCGCAGGAGGAGGGATCTCGCCGCCCTGCTGTTCGCCATGCTCTTCCCCACACTGGCCGCGTGGCTCTACTTCATGGTCTTCACCGACCGCGAGATGTTGCCGACGGTCTATTCCATCAGCAAGGTGGTGCAGTTCTCGTTCCCGCTCGCCTGGACACTGGCCGTGACCAGGGGCCGCCTGCCGCGGCTGAACGTGTCGCCGCGAGCGCTGCTGGAAGGGATGGGCACCGGCCTGCTCATGGTCATTGCTCTGTTCTTGGTCTATGTGATGGTGATAGGCCAGGGCCCGCTGCTGCAAGAGGCACGGCCGCGTATTCTGTCGCGGGTCCATTCCATCGGCGCCGATACGCCGGCTCGCTTCCTGGGGCTGGTGTTGTTCCTCTCGGTCATCCACTCGCTGCTGGAGGAGTATTACTGGCGCTGGTTCGTGTTCGGCAGCCTGCAGGAACGCATGCGGCCGAAGAGCGCGGTGATCCTGTCCAGTCTGGCGTTCATGCTGCACCACGTCATCATCCTGCACGCGTTCCTGGGGCCGAGGTTCTGGCCGGTGACGCTGGGCTTCTCGCTGGCGGTGGCCCTCGGCGGCGTGGTCTGGGCGATGGTGTACCGGCGTTGCCGGCTCCTGGCAGCACCCTGGATCAGCCACATCCTGGTGGACCTGGCCATCCTGGCCATGGGCTACGACCTCATCCGCGAGCTGCTGTAGAGCGGTTGACGCCGCCACGGATGGGCGCGCATACTCGGTTCCCGAACCAGTTTCTCAGTCCGCGCAGGAGACACCTCCCCATGAGGGGCGTGGAAGTCATCGGCATCGATCACCTCTATCTGGCGGTGCGGGATCTCCCGCGCTCCGAGGCGTTCTATGATCCGGTGATGGCGTTGCTGGGCTTCCACAAGACCGCCGAGCCGCTGGGTGGTGAGCCGCACATTTTCTACTACAATCGTGACATGACCCTGGCGCTGCGACCGGCGCGCGGAGGGCCCGACCACGATCGCTTTGCTCCCGGATTGCACCATCTGTGCCTGCGGGTGGAGGACCACGCCGCGGTGGATCAGATCCATGGCGGGCTGTGCGCCCTGGGCGTGGAGGCGACCAAGCCCAGGCTCTATCCCGAATACGCCCCGGACTACTACGCCACGTTCTTCTCCGACCCGGACGCCATCCGGCTGGAGATCACCAACTTCCGCGAGGAGCGCAGGCTGCGCACCCACGAATGGGAGAGCTCATGAGGGAAGGTGGATGTTTTTGCGGCGCCGTACGTTACCAGGTGGAGGGAGAGCCGGGCGTGGTCGTTCACTGTCACTGTCTGGACTGCCGCCGCTCCAGCGGCGCGCTGTTCGTCACCTGGGTGTCGTGCAAGGAGGACGAGTTCCGGTTCACCGCCGGGGAGCCGGCCCGCAGGGTACATCCCCCGGAGGTGGAAAGGACGTTCTGCAGGGATTGCGGTACCTCCCTGACCTTCCGGAGAACAGCGGGCGAGGTCGACCTCACCGTGGCCAGCATGGATGATCCCGACAGCTTGCCGGCACCGCAGAGTCACCTGTGGACCGTGCGCAAGCTTCCCTGGCTGGAACTGGGTGACGGCCTGCCCTGCTACCAGAAGAACAGCACCGACGCGTCGGAGTAGTGGACAAGCAGTGGTAACATCCCCTCCATGAAGACGCATCTCATCGAAGACGTGACCCTGCACCTGGCGCACGCCGATCAGCTCGAAATGGAGTGGGTGGGCCGGCGCGATCTCATGCGCCAGCTGCTGGCCGCGTGGCTGGTGGTGGACGCCGGGGACCTGCCGCTCAACCCGCGTCTGGTGGGAAAGCCCGGCGTGGGGAAGACCACATTGGCGTGCGGCGCAGCCCGGGAGCTGGGCCGGCCGGTATGGGTCTATCAAGCCACCATGGACACCCGCCCCGAGGACCTGCTGGTCACGCCGGTGGTAGGCCCCAACGGCTCCATCCAGTACGCCGCGTCACCCCTGGTCACCGCGATGATCGAGGGCGGCATCTGCGTCCTGGACGAGGGCAACCGCATGAGCGAGAAATCGTGGGCCTCGCTGGCGCCGCTGCTGGACGCGCGGCGCTACGTGGAATCGGTGGTGGCCGGCGTCAAGGTGGCCGCGCATCCCGACTTCCGCATCTGCGTCACCATGAATGATGATGCGTCCACGTTTGACATTCCCGAATACATCCATTC
>CBDVAL010000091.1:0-12668 GCA_965371955.1 uncultured bacterium
GGATCCTAGAACATTTTTCCGGCCCCGGGAAGGGGCTTTTTCAGCATCCTGCTAGAGGCCCGGTTCCTGCATTGCCTTGAACTTGTCCAGCGACTCCACGTCGAAGAACACATAGTCCCGGAAGCGTTGCACCACACTGGACTTCGCGCGGCGAACGTCCACCTCGTCCACCAGGTGGATCGCGTAGAGCGAGCGGCTGGGGAAGCGCAGCTCCTCGCGCTGCAGGTCGAACTCCACCGTCAGGGAGCGCGCCCGGGGTTTCTTCTTGGTGGACATTCCCAGCACCCGGAAGGCCTGGCGGTGCTCCGCCAGTCGCGCCTCCAGCGTATCCTGCTCCTTGGACGGGCGTGCCTTGACCCGCAGGATGTCCAGGGTGTCCTGATCCACCCACACGGTTCCCTCCCACTCCTCGATGCGCTCGCCTGTCACGTACGAGGCCAGCGCAAAGAAGTCGATGACCCAGGTGTCGTGCGGGTTGACGAACTCCTGATCGATGAGGTCGAACTGGAACCGCCCCTGGCCGGACTCGACGAACATCAGCTGCCACGCGTACGGCTCCGGAGTTCCGTACTCGGGCTTCACCTGGTGGCGGTTGGTCTCCTTGTCGTTGCGCGACAGGATGGCGCGATACGGTTGCAGCCCACCGCGCCGCGTGTTCTCCAGCAGATAGTCGTGCACCACGCTATCTTGCTTCTTGACGGTCTCTTCCTTGCCGAACTCGGTGAGGGTGACCTCCTCCACACAGGCGAAGCGCAGTGCGGTTTCCTTGTAGATGGCGGCGCGTTCGGCCAGGCGGGGAAGGAGATCCTCGAGTTGTGCCCCCCGGCCGCCGCCCTGGGCCAGGGCGGGCGCGTGCGCCAGGGCGATGCCCAGGGCAAGAGGTATCCAGGGGAAGTGAGCGACGGACCGGGTCACGATCTCTCCTGACGAGGCGCAACGATAAGCAGTGGATTGTACACGACCCCCGGGAGCCTGTGCTACCCTCTCGGACATGTCTCCAGAACACCGGATCGCACTGATGGTTCACGGGGGAGCGTGGGCCATCCCTGATGATGCCGTGGAACAGCACCGGCGCGGCGTCCTGGCCGGCCTGGAGCAGGGCTGGGCGCGGTTGCGTGACGGCGGCAGCGCCGTGGATGCGGTGCAGGAGGCGGTCCAGGTCCTGGAGGACGATCCCACCTTCGACGCCGGCACCGGTTCCATGCTCAACCTGGAGGGCCATGTGGAGCTGGATGCCATCGTGGTGCGCGGCCAGGACCTCGAGGCCGGCGCCGTGGCAGCCGTGCGACGTATCAAGAACCCCATCGCCCTGGCGCGCAAGGTCCTGGAGAACAGCGAGCACGTCCTGCTGGTGGGCGCCGGGGCCGGTCGCTTCGCCCGGGAGCAGGGCATCGAGGAGATAGCGGAGGAGGATCTCCTGGTGGGCCGCGAGCGGCAGCGTCTGGAGGAATGGAAGCGCCACGGCCACAAGGCCGAACGCTATTTCCGTGGTCCCTCCCGCGGCACCGTGGGAGCCGTGGCACTGGACGCCGGCGGGCATCTGGCGGCGGCGACTTCCACCGGCGGGACGCCCGGCAAGTACCCCGGGCGCGTGGGCGACTCGCCGCTGCTGGGGTGTGGTTGCTACTGTGATGATCGCGCCGGAGGGGCATCCGCCACCGGCTACGGCGAATCGCTGCTGCGTGCGACGCTGTGCCGGGACGCCGCGCGCATGATGGAGGACGGCATGTCGGCGGCGGACTCCGCATCGGCGTCCATCGCGCGGCTGAAGAGCCGCTTCAACGGCCACGGTGGCGTCATCCTCATCGACCGTGACGGGCGTATCGGCCACGCCCACAACACGCCGCGCATGGCGCTGGCAGGCCGCCGGGAGGGCCAGGAACCCTTCTCCTCGGTCTAGAGGCCCGGGCCTCCCACTATCATGGGCAGCAAGCGCAAGCCGAGACGGAGCTGGACCCGTTATTCGGACCAACGCCTGCTCGAGCAGCGGTTGCGCGACCTGGACCTGCGCATCGAGCGTACCTGGCTGCAGTCGTGCGTGAATCGACTGTACCAGGAACTGGAGAACCGCGGCATCCTGTTCCGTCCCCATGTCTGGCTATCCACCGAGTGGTTCTCCCCGGATGGTATTCCCGGAATCGCCATCCCGTTCTATCTGACCCACCCGCGGCTCATGCGTCTGGAGCGCCGCGAGATGCTGCAGGTGGAGGGTGGCACGGAGGCCGCCTGCATGCGCATCCTGCGCCACGAAGCGGGGCATGCCCTGGATACGGCGTACCGGTTGCACTTCAAGCCGGCCTGGCGCAAGGCCTTCGGCCGCTACGCACAGCGCTACCCGGACTACTACATTCCCAAGCCTGACAGTCGCAGCTACGTCCTGCACCTGGACTCCTGGTACGCGCAGGCGCACCCGGCGGAGGACTTTGCCGAGACTTTCGCGGTGTGGTTGAAACCGCGCTCCGCATGGCGCCAGCGCTATCGCGACTGGCCCAAGGTGCTGCGCAAGCTGCGCTACGTGGAGCGCGAGATGAGCGCCAGTGTGGTGGAGCGGCCCCCGCGCGTGCGCTCACGCCGGCAGGTGGATCCGGTGGGTCGCATGTCGCAGACCGTGGACGACTACTACGACAAGAAGCGCGCGCGCTATCACGCGCCGTGGCCGGAGTTCTACGATCGCGATCTCTACCGCCTGTTCTCCGACGATCCACGCTACCGGGATCGCCCCACCGCGGCCAGTTTTCTGCGCTCCATGCGGGCCGAGTTGCGCGACAGCGTGGCCGAGTGGACCGGGGTTCACCCGTACACCGTCGATCAGGTGCTTCAGGATATGATGGAGCGCGCCCACGAACTGCGGCTGCGTCTGGCGGTTTCGCCGCGGCGGGCGAAGACACGGGCCATTCTGCTGTTGACGGTACATACGATGAACTGTCTCTACGTGGGCCGCTACGAGATCCCCCTATGACGGCGAAGCGCAGCCGGCGCAAGAGGAGCCTGCTGCCGGGCCCCATACGTATCCTGGTGCTCATGCACGAGGACCTGGTGCCGCCGGAATCGCTCGATGGGCTCGCTGATTCGCAGCGCATGCTCGTCCAGACCGAGTTCGACGTCACCACCACGCTCAAGGAGATGCGCCACGAGGTGCTGCCGCTGGGGGTGGCCAGCGACCTGGGTGTCTTGCGCGACACCCTCAACGAGTTCCAGCCGAAGATCACCTTCAACCTGCTGGAGGAGTTCCACGGCGTGGCGGTGTACGATCAGCACGTGGTCAGCTACCTGGAGCTGATGAAGCGCAGCTACACGGGTTGCAACCCCCGCGGCCTGATGCTGGCCCACGACAAGGCGCTGTCCAAGAAGATCATGGCCTACCACCGGATCCCGGCGCCGCATTTCGCCGTGTTTCCGCTGGGGCACAAGGTCCGGCGACCGAAGCAGCTGAAATTCCCGCTGCTGGTGAAATCCCTCACCGAGGAAGCCTCGGAAGGGATCGCCCAGGCGTCGGTGGTGCATGACGACGCCCACCTGATGGAGCGTGCCGAATTCATCCACCGTCAGTTCGGCACCGACGCCATCGCCGAGAGCTACATCGAGGGGCGTGAGCTCTACGTGGGGGTGCTGGGCAACCGGCGGTTGCAGACGATGCCCATCTGGGAGCTGCAGTTCAGCAAGATGCCGGATGATCTGGAGAAGATCGCCACATCCAAGGTGAAGTGGGATGTGAACTACCAGAAGAAGCACGGCATCGTATACCACGAGGCGCAAGACCTGTCTCCCGAGATCGCAGAGCGGGTAATGCGCATCTGCAAGCGGACCTACCGCTCCCTGCACCTCACCGGCTATGCGCGCATCGACCTGCGGCTCACTGAGGACGGCAAGGTCTACGTACTGGAGGCCAACCCGAACCCCGACCTCTCCTGCGAGGGCGAGTTCTCCGAGTCGGCGAATGCCATGGGGATTGGCTACCGCGAACTGCTGGGACGCATCCTCAAGCTCGGGCTGAGCTATCGCGCTGAGTGGCAGGATTAAGAGACGTCATGAAACCACTTCCAGCGATATTCTCGCGCGCATGAGCAGATCACGGCTGGAACTTGCGAAGGATGCCGCCCGGGAGGCCGGACGCCTCGTCATGGGTTACTACTGCGACCATTACGAGGTGCGCGAGAAGGGCGAGGACAACCCGGTCACCACTGCCGACCTGGAGGCCGACCGGACTCTGCGACGTATCCTGCTCGAGGGTGCGCCGGGCACCGGCTGGCTCTCGGAGGAGACGGTGGATTCACCCGAGCGCCTGCAACAGGACGACGTCTGGGTGGTGGACCCCATCGACGGCACCAAGGAGTTCATCGGCGGCGTGCCGGAGTTCGCCATCTCCATCGGCCTGGCGTCGAAGGGCGAGATGGTGCTGGGCGTGCTCTACAACCCGCCGAAGGACGAACTGTTCTGGGCCGAGAAGGGCGGCGGCGCTTTCCTGAACGGCGAGGCCATCCGGGTCACCGGGCGCTCGAACCTCGACGGTTCGGTGTTGATCGCCAGCCGCTCCGAGTTCGGGCGCGGGGAGTTCGAGACCTACGGGGCATCCTTCGAGGTCAGGCCCGTGGGGAGCATCGCCTACAAGCTGGCGCAGATCGCCGCCGGGGAAGCGGACCTGACCTGGAGCCTGGGGCCGAAGAACGAGTGGGACATTGCGGGCGGGCTCTGTCTCATACACGAGGCCGGAGGCAAGGTGACCGATCCCGACGGGGTGGCGTTTCGTTTCAACCGCCCCGATCCGCTCGTCCCGGGCATCCTTGCCAGTAACGGGCTCCTGCACGCCTCAGCGGTCGCCGCCGTGGCGGAGGACTTTGCAGGTCGCAAGGCCCGGCGGGCAGCAAGGAAGGCCTAGAGGCAGGGCCAAAAAAACCCCGGGACGGCGTGCGGGGGGGCACCGTCCCGGGGCGGGGCCGGATTCGGGCTGGTGGCTAGGGGGCGTCCAGCGCGAACCCTCGGGGAAGTCCTGTTAGAAGTCGATGTGCACGTTGATGCGGGCATGCACGTCCACATCGGAATGGCGATCGTTCTCGTACGGATGGTAGTGCACTGTCGCGGGGCAGTAGCCCGACTGGTAGAGCGCTACGTCACCGGGGTAGTAGACAACACGTGCGGCGATGTGCGGTCCGTGCACGACGACGTACGGCGTCTCCAGGTAGAAGGACACGGGCCTGTAGACGTGCGGCCGGTAGTAGCTCACGTGCAGCGGGCTGAAGTGCCCGTGAAGGTGCTTGGCAGCCTTGTGGACATGCCCGTGCACGTACTTGTGCGCCTTATGGATGTGCTTGTGCGGACCACCTGCCTCTGCCGTGGACACTGCGCCCGGCAGCACTACCATGGCCGCCGCCAGCGAGGCCGGTACCAGCCACCGGCGGAGGTTCCAGCGCCTACGATTCTCGGTCGTATTCATCTTCGGCCCTCCCTTCGAATCACGCCTACCCCTAATACACCATCCGTGCCAACCGGGACGAGCTGGTATTAAGTTGTTGTATTTCAGCAGTTGCGGTGCATTGAGGGATGAGATCCGGGGCGGCGGGGCGGCGTTCCCTGTCCCCTGCAAGGGACACTATGCGGATGGGCGGAGCACGATCTTCCCGAACGCCTCGCGATCCTCCAGGATGCGGTGGGCCTCCCGGGCATCGTCCAGATCGAGGACACGATCCACCACCGGGTGGAGCTTGTGCTGTCCCATCAGGTCCACGATGCGGTGCAACTCACCGCGACTGCCCATGGTGGAACCAAGGATGGACAGGGATTTGAAGAACAACCGCGGTAGGTGAAGATCGCCCACCGGGCCCGTGGTGGCGCCGCAGGTCACCAGCCGTCCTCCCTTGGCCAGGCAGCGCACCGAACCGTCCCAGGTCGCCTGACCCACGTGTTCCACCACCACGTCCACACCGCGCTTGCCGGTAAGGCGGGAGACCTCCGCCGGAAAGTCGGCCTCGTTGTAGTTGATGGTCTCCTCGGCGCCCAGTTCCGCCGCCCGCTCCAGCTTGGCGTCGGTCCCGGCGGTGGCGATGACCCGGGCGCCCAGGAGGCGGGCGATCTGGACGGCGGCGGAGCCCACGCCGCTGCCGGCGGCCTGCACCAGGACCCGTTCCCCGGGCTGCACCTCGGCCCGAACCACCAGCATGTGCCAGGCGGTGAGGAAGGCCAGGGGAAATGCGGCGCCCTCCTCGAACGACAGGTCCTCGGGCAGATCCAGGACCAGCCGGGCCGGCACCACCACCCACGGGGCGTAGCCTCCGTCCCGGGTCTCACCCATGATTCCGTAGTGCCGGCACAGGTGATCGTTCCCCAGCGAGCACGGCTCACAGCGGCCGCAGCCGAAGCCGGGGGCCACCAGGACCTTGCTACCGATCTCGACGCCGGCGACGGCGTCGCCCATCCCGGCCACCTCGCCGGCGATATCGCAGCCGGGGATCAGGGGCAGAGGGAACTCATGGCCGGGGACCCCGCGCCGCACCCACAGGTCCAGGTGGTTGACGCCGCAGGCGCGCACCCGCACCAGCACCTCGGTGGGTCCGGGGACCGGGTCGGGCACATCCTCCGGGACAAGGGCTTCCAGGCCGCCGTGCTCGCGCACGCGGATGGCGCGCACCTACCGGCCCTGGAAGCGCGGGGGACGTTTCTCCAGATAGGCCGCCAGTCCCTCCCGGGCGTCTTCGCTCTGGAACAGCTGCTGCTGCAGCTCGCGCTCCAGGGTCAGAGAGGAGTCGAACGACATCTCCAGCCCGCTCTGCACCGAGCGCTTGATCCTGCCCACGGCCAGGGCCGCCTTGGCGGGAGGGCAGAAGCTGCGGGCATACTCCATCACTCGATCGAAGAACCCCTCCTCCTCGAAGACGTGGTTCACCAGGCCCAGGTCCCGGGCCTCGACCACGCTCAGGTTCCTGCCCTCGACCAGCAGCTCCAGGGCCCGCGCCTTGCCCACCAGCCGGGCCAGGCGCTGGGTGCCGCCGGTGCCGGGAAGCACCCCCAGCTGGACCTCGGGGACGCCGATCTTGGCGCTGCCGGCGCAGGCGATGCGCAGGTCGGCCGCCATGGCCACCTCCAGCCCGCCGCCCACGGCGTGGCCGTTGAGGGCGGCCAGGACGAGCTTGGGGGTGTGCTCCAGCCGGTTCAGCGTCTCGTTGGCGTGCAGGCAGAAATAGTACTTATAGTAGGGGTCGGCCTTCTCCAGCATGCCGATATTCGCACCGGCGCAGAAGAATTTGTCGCCCATGCCACGCAGCACCAGGACATGGACCGATTGGTCGAAGCGTGCCCGGAGGACGCATTCGTCCAGGCGGCGCATCATTTCATGGGAATACGTGTTGGCCGGCGGGTCGTTGAGGGTCAGGACCGCCACTCCATCGTGAACGTCATAGTGGACGAGATCTGCGTGATTTGCCATGAGATCAGTGTCCAGGAGCGCGCAGCCCTTGTCAACCATGAGGCTTGGTCCCTGGACGGCGTTTCAGGTAGAATCATCTGATGGGCTCCTCCCTCACACATGGTGTGCGCCGCCGGGTTCTCTCCAACGGGCTGACCGTACTGGTGCGGCCGGTGCACGCGACGCCGGTGGTGGCGATCAATACCTGGGTGAAGGCCGGTTACTTCCATGAGCCGGACGAGGTCGCCGGAATGGCCCACCTGTTCGAGCATATGTTCTTCAAGGGGAGCGAGCGCTTTCCCGGCGCCGAGACCATCGGCCGCGAGGTGAGCTCCCTGGGCGGTGTACTCAACGCCGGCACCATCTACGACTCCACCAACTACTACTTCGTCCTGCCCCGGGAAGCATTCGAGCGCGGTGTGGCCATCCAGGCGGACGCGGTGATCCGCCCGCTGTTCGATGCGGACGAACTGCGCCGCGAGGCCGAGGTGGTCATCGAGGAGTCCAACCAGAAGTACGACAACCCGCCGGCGTTCGCCACGGAGAAGCTCTACGAGCTGGCGTTCCGCGAGCATCGTATCCGCCGCTGGCGCATCGGCGATCACGACGTGTTGCGCAACATCCGCCGCGAGGATCTGCTGCGGTTCTTCCGGACCCTCTATCGGCCCGAGAACATGATCGTCACCGTGGTGGGCGACGTGGATGCGGATCACGCCCTGGAGACGGTGGAGCGCGAGTATGCGGGGCTGGAGCGCGGCGAGTTGCGCGTGCAGCGAGGACCGCAGGAGCCTCCCCAGGGTGCATTCCGGTTCCAGGAGATCGAGGGCAACATCTCGCAATCGCGCATCGTGCTGGGCTGGCATACGCCCGGAGTGGGGCATGAGGACAACGAGGCACTGGACATCCTGGCCTCGGTGCTGGGGGCGGGGAAATCCTCCCGGTTGTACCGCAGGGCGGTGGGTCCTGACCAGGCCGGCGGCGTCGGTGCTTACAACTACGCCGTGGAGGACGTCGGCATCTTCGTGGCCCGGGCGCACTTCCGCCGCTCGCAGTTGCACGATGTGGAGAAGGACGTCGTCCAGGAGGTCGGTCGCCTGCGCCACGAGGCGCCCACCGCCCACGAAGTGAGCACGGCGTGCGAGTACCTCCTTGCAGGATTGCTGTTCACGCAGGAGGAGGTGCTGGGTCAGGCCCAGGTGCTGGCCTACCGCGAGGCCAACGGCGGCTACCAGGAGCTCGATCGCCACGTGGAGCGACTGCGCGCCGTGACCCCGGAGGAAGTGCAGCGCGTCGCCCGCACTTACCTGACGGCCGAGAATGCCTCGCTGCTGCGCTATCTGCAGTCTCCGCCGAGCGGTGACGGTGACGAGGTGGAGTCCAGGCTGCGTGCCGCGCTGGAGGCGCCGGGATCCTCCCTGGCGTCCCTGGATGGCGTGGGCGATCTGCTGCAGGGCGAGTTGAGGGACGGCCAGGACGAGAAGGCGCCGCGCATCACCGTGGCCAGACTGAGCAACGGCGTGGACCTCCTCATCCAGGAAGCGCACGCGGTGCCTACCGCGTGGATGGGCGTCTACTTCCATGGTGGTCGTGTGGAGGAGACGCCGCAAACGGCGGGGATCACGCGGCTCACCGTGTCCTCCGCTCTGCGCGGCACCACCCGGCGTAGCGCCGAGCAGATGGACCGGGCCATCGAGTCATTGGGCAGCGGTTTCGCCGCCGACTTCGACGAGGAGTACTTCGGTCTCACCATCGCCAGCCCCATCGAGTGCCTGCCGGCGGCCGCGGGCCTGCTGCGCGAGGTGATGACCGAAGCCTCGTTCCCCGAGGAGGGAGTGGAGAAGGCACGGGAAGTGATCCAGGCGGCCATCCGGGCCGGCCGCGACTCGTCCACCGCGTACCCCTTCGATCTGTTCCGCCGTGCTTTCTTCGGTGCCGACCATCCGTACGGTTTGCCGCAGCGCGGCCAGGAGCAGGTGGTGGCGTCCCTGCAGCATTCCGATCTGGCCCGCTGGTACCGCCGCATCTTCAACCCCGCCCGGATGACCGTCGTCGTGGCCGGGAACGTGGACCCAGGGGCGGTGCACGCCTTCGTGGAGGAGCAGTTCGGCTCGTGGCAGCCGCCGGACGACGCGCCGGAGTTGTCGCTGCCGGACATCCACGTACCCGACGGCGTGGTGGAGCAGGTGGAGACGCGGTCACGGCGGCAGTCGGCGTTCCTGTTGGCCTTCCCCACGGTGCCGCTGGGCCATGCGGACTACTACCCGCTGGAGGTGGTGCAGCACATCCTCTCCGGTATGGCGGGAAGGTTGTTCGTGCAGCTTCGCGGGCGCGAGAGCCTGGCCTACACCGTCTTCGCCGGCGACGTGGCCCGGCCCCGGGTGGGCTACTTCTACGGCTACCTGGCTGGTGAGCATCGCAAGGAGCGGCGAGCCCGCGAGGGCATGCTGGCCGAGTTCGAGCGGTTGCGGCAAGAGCCGGTGGGCGAGAGCGAGGTGGAGCGCGCCAAGAAGTACATCACCGGGGTCACCTGCATCCGCCTGCAGACGAACGGCCAGCGTGGAGAAGAGCTGGCGCGCAGCTACCTCTCGGGCATGGGGACGGACTTCGTGCGCCGCTACCTGGAGGGAATCGACGCGGTGACGGTGGCGGACGTGCAGCGAGTCTCCCGGAGCTACTTCAACCTGGAGAGGTATGCCATCGGGGTGCTGCGGGGTGGAAACGGAGAGTAGCGTGTGACCCGGCGCCTCCCACTGCTGGCGCTGGCAGCGCTGGTCGTCGTGCTGCACGTTTTTCCCATTTACGCCAACGATCTGTGGATGCACCTGCTCCTGGGCCAGGACATCCTGCACCACGGGATCCCGCACCAGGAGATCTACTCCTACACCGCAGCGGGCCGGCCCTTCGTCTACCACGAGTGGCTCGCCGGCGTCCTGCTCCACCTCCTCGACGCCCTGGGCGGGCCCACGCTCCTGATCCTGCTGCAGCCGGCCTGTGCGCTGCTCACCGTAGGACTGCTGCATCGCCTGTGCCGCTCCCTGGGGGCGGATGCACACATCACCGTGCTGGCGCTGGCGGCCGGGATCTACGTCTCCTCGTTCCGCCTGTTCCTGCGGCCGCACTTGTTGGTGGTGCCGCTGCTGGCGGCCATGCTCCTGCTGCTGCAGCGCCTGCGCTGGTCCGGCGGCTGGATGCCGGTGGCGTTGCTGGCGGTGGTGCAGGTGCTGTGGAGCAACCTGCACGGATCGTTCCCCGAGGGGATCGTCCTGGTTGGTTTGTTCGGGGCAGGGGAGTGGCTACGGCGCCGGTTCTTCGCCGCCGGGGAGAATGAGGCGCGCGCGACGCCGCTGTGGCTGTTCGCCGTGTTGCCCGTGGTCCTGGCCGCGGCCTCCTTGCTGAACCCGTACGGCTGGAAGCTGCTCTGGCTGGCGGCGGCGCACCCGGTGGATCCGTTGTTCCAGGGGAGCATCTTCGAGTACTTCCCGCCGTTCAGCGCGGCGTTCCGGGGGACGCGGATGTTCTGGCTCTTTCTGGGCTGGTTGGCGTTGCTGCTCGCCGGCCTGTGGGGCGGCAGGAAGCGCCTGGACCCGGCGTACCTGCTGCCGGCAGCCGGTTTTCTGGTGCTATCGCTGTGGATGAACCGGGCCATCCCCGAGCTGGTGATGGTCTCGCTGCCCCTGGTGGCGGTGGGGCTCAGCACCCAGGCCGCGCGCCTGACGCAACGCTGGAAGCCGGTGGCGGTACTGGCCCTGGCCGCGTTCTCGGTGCTGGCGTTCGGCTACCGCTTCGACTCGCGGACGGTGCGGCGCTTCGGCCTGGGGATCGACCCGTTCACCCCGGTGGCGGCCGCCGACACGCTGCAGGAGCTGGGTTTTGCCGGCAATCTGTTCTGCTCGTTTCCGTACGGATCCTACCTGGCCTACCGCCTGGCGCCCCGGGCACGGGTGGTGTTCGACTCCCGGACCATCCCGTACGGGACCGATCTCTACCAGGAGTTTCGCGACGCCCGCAGCAGCCTGGAGGGCTTCCAGCGTCATCTGGCGCGCTATCCCGTGGACGCAGTGCTGCTCAACTTCAAGCTCGACGGCGCGCCGGACCTGCACGGGTTCCTGGGTCGTTCTCCCCAGTGGGGGCTGGTGTACTTCGATGAGGAGGCTGTGCTCTATCTGCGGCGCAGCGCGGCCACGGCGGCCCTCCTGGACCGCCGACGCATCGTCTGCGCCAACCCGGTGCTGTTCGACCAGCGTGGGATCCCGCCGGAGCTGGCTGCGCAATGCCGCGAGGAGTGCGGCCGGCTGCTGGCGGCGAACCCGGACGCCGTGCTGCCCCGGTTCTTTCTGGCCGCCGCCCTGCAGGCCGAGGGCCGGTTGGCGGAGGCACTCTCCGAGACCGACCGTTTGCTGGCGTCCGGCGTGCGACGTTCCCATGTGCACCGGCTACGGGCCACGCTGTTCCAGGCGCTGGGGCAGCCACAGAAGGCGGCCCGGGAGATCCGTTCCGCCGACGCCCTGGAGCGTCGCTGAGGGGGCCTTCTTGCAAATCGAGACGCGCGGTGCTTCACTGAAGGGGCTCCGAACGATGAGGGTGTAGAGGAGGTTCGAGATGAGCGTGGCCACACCGGTCCGCACCCGGAACAGAGCCCTGTTGCAGTGGGTGGACGAGATGACGGCTCTGTGCACTCCCGATGAGGTCTACTGGTGCGACGGCTCCCAGGAGGAGTACGACGCGCTTTGCGCCAAGCTGGTGAACAGCGGCACGTTCATCCGGCTGAACGAGGAGAAGCGCCCCAACAGCTACCTGTGCCGCTCCAATCCTTCCGACGTGGCGCGCGTTGAGGAGCGCACCTTCATCTGCAGTCAAGAGAAGGACGACGCCGGCCCCACCAACAACTGGAGGGAGCCGGGCGAGATGAAGCAGACGCTCCGGGGTCTCTTCAAGGGCTGCATGCGCGGGCGCACCCTGTACGTGATCCCGTTCAGCATGGGGCCGCTGGGATCTCCCATCGCCCATATCGGCGTGCAGCTCACCGACTCGCCTTATGTGGCCGTGAACATGCGCATCATGACGCGCATGGGGTCCCGCGTGTTGGAGGTCCTGGGGGTGGAGGGTGCCTTCGTGCCGTGCATGCACTCGGTAGGCAAGCCGCTACAGCCGGGCGAGTCCGATATCCCCTGGCCGTGCAACCCGGACAGCAAGTACATCGTGCACTTCCCGGAGGAGCGCTCCATCTGGTCGTTCGGCAGCGGCTACGGCGGCAACGCCCTGCTGGGCAAGA
>CBDVAL010000092.1:0-12245 GCA_965371955.1 uncultured bacterium
GTTGCGGCAGCGCCGACCTGCTGGAGGCGCTGGGCGTGCGCCTCGACGCCCCGCCCGCGGTCCTGGCCCGCTGTCTGGAGGAGGCGGGGATGTGCTTTCTGTTTGCCCCCTCCCTGCATCCGGCCATGGCGCATGCAGCCCGTGCCCGCCGCGAGATGGGCGTGCGCACTTTGTTCAACCTGCTCGGTCCGCTCACCAACCCGGCGCGCGTGACGCGACAGCTGCTGGGGGTGTTCGACCCGGCATGGACCGAGCCGTTGGCTCGCGCCCTGGGAAGCCTGGGGGCGGAGCGCGCGCTGGTGGTCCACGGCGCCGGAGGGATGGATGAGGTGTCGCTCCTGGGGCCCACCCGGATCAGCGAGCTGGCCGGCGGCGAGGTGCGCACCTACGAGGTGTCCCCGGAGGACTTCGAGCTGGAGCGCGCGGAGCTGGAGCAGGTCCAGGGCGGCGATGTGCGTGACAACGTTGCCGCGGCGCGCCGTATCCTGGACGGCGAGGAAGGAGCGCCTTCCCGTCTGGTGGCGCTCAACGCGGGCGCGGCGCTGCTGGCCGCGGGGGCGGTGGATCGCATGGCGACGGGCGTGAAACGCGCCCGGGAATCCCTGCAGGCCGGACGTGCCGGGGAGGTGCTGGAGCGTCTGCGCCGGGTGAGCAATACGTGATGGATTGGCTGGAGACCATCGTGAAGCGCCGTCGGGCGGGGCTCGCCGCGCTGCAGGCGCGCCGCGGCCAGTGGAAGGATGTCGCTCCCGCCTCACGGTCCGGGCGATTCCGCCGGGCATTGCAGCAGGACGGCCTGCAGGTCATCGCCGAGATCAAGCGCGCCTCGCCCTCGCGTGGGATGCTGGCGCCGGATCTCGAACCCGAGGCGCTGGCGTGTGCCTACCGCGATGGGGGCGCCGCAGCGCTGTCGGTGCTCACCGAGGAGGAATTCTTCCACGGTTCGCCGGAGGACCTGCAGCGTGCGGCCCGGGCCTCGGACCTGCCGGTGCTGCGCAAGGATTTCCTGGTGGACCCGCTGCAGATCGAGGAGTCGCTGGCCATGGGTGCCGATGCGCTCCTGCTCATCGTGGCCGCACTGCCCGGGCAGCAGCTTGCGGAGATGGTGGCGTGCGCCAAGGAGGCGGGGCTGGATGCGCTGGTGGAAGTGCACCATGCAGGCGAGCTGCAACGTGCCCTGGACGCGGGTGCGGCACTGGTGGGCGTGAACAGTCGCGACCTGCGCAGCTTCAGCGTCGATCTGGCGCGCGCCGAGGAGATGGCGAGTCTTCTACCGGGCGATGTGGTGCGGGTGGCCGAGAGCGGCATCAGCAGCCCGGCGGATGCCAGGCGCATGCGCGACGCGGGCTACGACGCCGTCCTGGTGGGGGAGTCCCTGGTGTGTGCAGGAGACCCGGCGGGCATGCTGCGGGAGCTGCGCTCATGAGGGTGCGGGTGAAGGTGTGCGGCATCACCCGGATGCAGGACGCGCTGGCGGCCGCGGAGCTGGGTGTCGATGCGGTGGGGTTCAACTTTGCTCCGGAGTCGCCGCGCAACCTGTGTCTGACGTCGGCTCGAGCCATCTCCGATGCGCTGCCGCCGCAGGTGAACCGGGTGGGCGTGGTGGTCAATCTGCCTGCCAGGTCTCTCACGGTGGTGGCCCGGGAGTCCGGTGTGGACCAGTTCCAGTTTCATGGAGAGGAGTCGCCGGGGGACTGTGCGGCGTCTCCGTTACCGTGGTTCAAGGCGTTCCGGATCGGTCCGGACTTTGCCCTTGATGCGCTCGAGCGCTATGACGCGCCCGAGCACCTGCTGGACGCTTTCCAGTGGTCGGCGCGCGGCGGGACCGGTGACCTCGCCGACTGGAGCGTCGCGGCGCAGGCGGCTCGTCGCTTCCGCATCATTCTTGCCGGCGGACTGGATCCGGAGAACATCCTGTCCGCGGTGGAGACCGTAAGGCCGGTGGCGGTGGATGTGAACAGCGGCGTGGAGTCCGCGCCGGGCGTGAAGGATCATGCCCTGCTGGCGCGGTTCATGGCCCGATTGACCGACGGAGGATACCGGTGAAGAATCCAGGCACGCCCGGTTGGTTCGGGGATTTCGGCGGCAGCTTCGTGCCGGAGACGTTGCTGATGCCGCTGGCCGAGCTGAGCCGGGCCTACCAGGAGGCGGCGGAGGATCCCGGCTTCCAGGACGAGCTGGCGGCGCTGCTGCGCGACTATTCCGGACGGCCCACGCCGCTGACCCGGATGCAGCGCTTCTCCGAGGCTCTTCCGGAAGTGACCGTCTACCTCAAGCGCGAGGATCTCGGCCACACCGGCGCGCACAAGATCAACAACTGCCTGGGCCAGGCGTTGCTCACGCGGCGCATGGGAAAGAAACGCGTCATTGCCGAGACCGGCGCAGGCCAGCACGGTGTGGCCACCGCCACCGTGGCTGCGCGCTTCGGCCTGGAATGCACCATCTACATGGGTGAGGAGGACATGCGGCGGCAGGCGCTGAACGTCTACCGCATGCGCCTTCTGGGGGCCGAGGTGGTCCCGGTGTCCTCCGGCACGCGGACGCTGAAGGACGCCATCAACGAAACCCTGCGCGACTGGGTCACCACGGTGCGCACCACGCACTACATCCTCGGCTCGGTGCTGGGGCCGCATCCGTTTCCCACGATGGTGCGTGACTTCCAGTCGGTGATCGGGCGCGAGGCGCGCCGGCAGATCCTCGAGATCGAGGCTAGGCTGCCGGACCTGCTGGTGGCGTGCGTGGGAGGCGGCTCCAACGCCATCGGCCTGTTCCATGCGTTTCTCGACGACCGGGACGTCCGCCTGGTGGGCGTGGAGGCAGGCGGCCGCGGCCAGGGTCCCGGCGAGCACGCCAGCCGCGCCGACGGCGGCAGTGTGGGCGTGCTTCACGGCACACGCACCTACATCCTGCAGGATGAGGCCGGCAACATCCTGCCCACCCACTCGGTCTCCGCGGGGCTGGACTATCCGGCCATGGGGCCGGAGCATGCCAGCTTGCTGGAGTCCGGGCGGGCGGAGTACCATCGGGTTGCGGATCAGGAGGCACTGGCGGCATTTCATCGCTTGAGCACGCTGGAGGGGATCCTGCCCGCGCTGGAGAGCTCCCACGCCCTGGCCTGGCTGCTGCGCGAGGCGGCGGCGCTTGCCCCGGGCACCCTGGTGCTGGTCAACCTCTCGGGCCGTGGCGACAAGGACGTGGAGACCGTGGCCTCCCTGGAGGAGGAGACCCCATGAGCCGTATCGAGGCGGCGTTCCGGCAGGCGGGTGAACAGGGGCGGGCCGCGTTCGTCCCGTACATTACCGCCGGCGATCCGTCCCCGGAAAGCACCGCGTCGCTGGTCCTCGCACTGGAGCGCGCCGGTGCGGATGTGGTGGAACTGGGGGTGCCGTTCTCCGACCCGCTGGCCGACGGACCGGTGAACCAGCGGGCCGCCCAACGTGCGTTGGCCGCCGGAACCACGCTGGAGGGTGTGCTCGGCCTGGTGCAGGCCATCCGCAGGGACACCTGCGTGCCGCTGGTGCTGTTCACTTACTTCAACCCGTTGCACCGCATGGGCCTCGGCAGGTTCGCGGCTGCTGCGGCCGCTGCGGGGGTGGACGGCGTGCTGGTCACGGATCTGGCGGTGGACGAGGCGGCGGACTACCTGGCGCCCATGCGGCGCGCCCGGCTGGATACCATCTTCCTGGCGGCGCCCACCAGCGGCCCCGAGCGGGCCGTGCGGGTGTCACGGGAAAGTCGTGGCTTTCTCTACTACATCTCCCGCACCGGCGTGACCGGTGATCCGGAGGACCTATCCGTGACCCTGGAGGACGAGGTGCAGCAGATACGCCGGCGGGTGGCCTTGCCCGTGGCGGTGGGCTTCGGCATCAGCACGCCGGAGCAGGTCCGGCAGGTGGCGCAGGTGGCCGACGGGGTGGTGGTAGGCTCGGCGCTGGTGGCGCACATCGAGAGGCACGCCGCCGCCGAGGATCTGCCCGGACGATTGCAGCAGTTCGCCTCCGCTCTGGCGTCGGCCACGCGGCGGGAGGTGGGATGAGCGAGAAACTCCGGCCGGGCCCGCTCCCGGAGGAGGTGCACGAGCTGCGCCGGCGCATCGATGCGCTGGATCGGGACCTGGTGCGGCTCCTCAACGAGCGCTCGGAGTGCGCGGTGGCGATCGGCCGGCTCAAGGGAGCGGCGGGCCTTCCCATCCACGATCCGGAGCGGGAGCGTGAGATCCTGCGTCAGATCGTTCAGAGTTCTGCAGGCCCGCTGGCGGCCGAGGCGCTGGCGCGATTGTTCGAGCGCATCCTGGACGAGTCCCGCCGTCTGGAGAGGTTGACCAACGCCAGGCAGGCGGGCGTCCGGAACAAGGAGAAAGACTAGATGGTCATCGTGATGCACGGACAGGCCACCGGGGAGCAGGTGGATCGGGTGGTGGCTGCGGTCATGGAACAGGGTTTCGATGCGCACCGGTCCACAGGTGCGTCGCACACGGTCATCGGCGTGGTGGGCGAGGCCGTGGCACGTCTCGATCCGCGGGAGTTCGCACTGATGGACGGTGTGCATGAGGTGCTGCGCGTGAGCGAGCCGTACAAGCTGGCCGGGCGCGCGTTCCATCCTGACGACACCGTGGTATCGGTGGGAGACGTGCAGGTGGGCGGCGAGCGCATCACGCTCATGGCCGGACCGTGTGCTGTGGAGAACGCCGAGCAGATGGAGGCTGTAGCGGCGTCGGTGGCGCGCTCGGGTGCCGCCATCCTGCGCGGCGGGGCGTTCAAGCCGCGCACCTCGCCGTACTCCTTCCAGGGGCTGGGGCCGGAGGGGCTCAAGCTCCTGCGGGCGGCGGCCGACCGTCACGGCCTGAAGGTGATCTCCGAGGTGGTGGACCGCGGTGACCTGCCTCTGATGAGCGACAGCGTCGACATTCTGCAGGTGGGCGCGCGCAACATGCAGAACTACCGATTCCTCAAGGATCTGGGTAAGGTGTCCCGTCCGGTGCTGTTGAAGCGCGGCATGTCGGCCACCCTGGAGGAGTTGTTGCTTGCTGCGGAATACATCATGGACGCCGGCAACAGCCAGGTGATCCTGTGCGAGCGAGGGATCCGCACGTTTGAAACCGCGACGCGCAACACCATGGATATCTCCGCCATCCCCATCCTGAAGAAGCGCAGTCATCTACCGGTGGTTGCCGACCCGAGCCATGGCACCGGCCTGCGTGACAAGGTCCTGCCCATGGCACGGGCCGCGGTGGCTGCCGGCGCCGACGGCCTGCTCATCGAGGTCCACAACGACCCCGAACACGCCCTGTCCGACGGGCCGCAGTCCATCTATCCCGAACAGTTCGCCGAACTGTGCGGCCAGCTCAAGGTCATCGCACCGGCCATCGGCAGGCGTCTGTGACCGCGGACCCTCCGTTCCGCAGGGCCTGTGTGGTGGGTGTGGGCCTCCTGGGCGGTTCGGTGGCCCTGGGGCTGCGGCGTGCCTTCCCTGGCCTGACCGTGGTGGGGGTGGATCGTGCCGGCATGGCGGCGCAGGCGCATGCCGCCGGACTTCTGGATGGGGCCGCGGCGAGTCTCGACGAGGGCCTGCAGGGCGCCGACCTGGTGGTCCTGGCCACGCCGGTACGTTCCATCCAGCGGCTGCTCGGCGAGGTGGCGAGCCGGGCCGGGGAGGAGGTGCTGGTCACCGACGTGGGGAGCACCAAGCGCTCCATCTGCGCCACGGCCGCGGGATGGCCCGGCGGGTCGCCGGCGTTCGTGGGAGGCCACCCCATGGCCGGCCGGGCGCGCGGTGGATGGCAGCACGCGTCGGCGGATCTGTTCACCGGTGCAGCGTGGATCCTCTGTCCGGTGGGGCCGGCGGGCTGGGAACGCATCGGATCCCTGGAGTTGCTGGTGGAGGGGTTGGGCGCCCTCCCGCTGCGCATGGAGCCCGATGCCCACGACCGGACCGTCGCCCGCCTCAGCCATCTGCCTCAGCTGCTGGCCATGGCGCTGATGGAACTCGGTGCCGCCGAGGACCTGCGTGCCGCCGGTCCTGCGTTCCGCGACATGACCCGCCTGGCCGGCAGTCCCAGCGTGCTCTGGGAGGACATCCTGGCCACCAATGCGGACGAGGTACGCTCGGCCGCCGCGCTGCTCGAGCAGGCCTGGAGGAAGCTGCTGGATCGCTGCCTGGGGGGCGACGTGGAGAGCGCGTTCCGGCGCGCCAACGAACTCCGCGCCCGGCTGGATCCGGAAGGCTAGCGGACGAAGGCTACTCCAGCCAGACGAAGATGCGCTCCTCCTCGTCCTCCACCGAGACGTAAATACCGGAGCCCTGCTTCAGAACCTTGCGCCAGTCCAGCTCCACGCCGTCGATCTCGATGGGCTCGTCCTCCTCGGCGAAGCGCAGGGCCATGCGCACCATCCACATCGGCACCGAGACCTGCACCAGATCACCACCGTCCGCCTCGTAGGTCAGCACGTGTACGCGGCTTGGCTTCTTTCCGGCATGCTTTGCGGCATGGCGTTCGGCCTTCTTCTCGGCTCTCTCGAACGCCCCCTGCACCTGGTTCGGCGTGGCCTCGGACTCCATGTTCAAGGTGACGCACCCCCCCAGGGCCAGAGCCGCGGAGCACAGCAAGGCAGCCGCAATGTTTCGCATCAGGACCTCCCGGTAGATCCGCGGGAGTAGCGCCGCGGACCCAGGTGCAACGGCCCGGTAGCCCCCGGGGTTCCTTTCAGGGACAAGGAAGGTCCTTTGTGCCTGATCGTCGTCCTGCCATACCGGCATGACCGCCTTGATTACCGCCCGGTGCCACCGTAGACTACTGCGGGCCAAGGAGATGGGAGCACTCGTGCAAGCCGAGCAGGACAGCACTCCGACGGAAAGGCGTGGGCCGCTCCGGAAACTGCGGCTGCTGGCCTTCTCGTTGCTGGTGACCGGCTTGCTGCTGGAGGTCGGCATCCGGGTGCTCGGTCTCGCCTACGACCCGCAGTTCGATCGCCGGGGCAAGTCGATCCTGGTGGATAGCGCGGACCCGGAGATTCGCAAGGAGCTCCCGGCCCATTTCGACGGCCTCATGCTCGGGGCGCAGGTCCAGACCAACTCGTTCGGGTTACGCGGGCCCGAGATCCCCGTGGAAAAGCCGCGGGGGGTCTACCGGATTGCGGTGCTGGGAGACTCCTGGGCGTTTGGCTGGGGGGTGGGCCAGGAGAAGGCCTTCCCGGCCGTTCTGGAGCGCCTCCTCCAGCAGGCTGCCGGGCCCGACGCCCCGCGCTACGAGGTCCTCAACTTCTCGGTTCCTGCCTACGATACCCTGCAGCAGCTCGCCGTGCTGCGCAGGCGCGTGCTCCGTTTCGAGCCCGATCTGGTGCTCATCGCGTTCAACATCAATGACGTGGAACTCCACGACTCGCACGGCCCGAAGCAGCAGGAGCGGCTGTATCGAGACATAGAGCGATTCCTCAACACCCACAGCCACCTGATCCGGTTCGTCAACGACCGCTTGCGCCGCGTGGCACTCCGGATGTCCATCGAGCGGTCCGGCAAGGTGAATCACTACATGGCGCTCTACGCGGCGGATTCTTCGGCGTGGCAACAAGTTCAGGATGCGCTGGGCGAGATGCAGCAGCTTGCGCGGCAGGCAGGTGCCTGCACCTACCTGGCCGTCTGCCCCTGGATGAACGTCCTCAACGCGAACAATCCATACCGCGACATCCACCGGCAGATCGTGGAGACGTCGATTTCTCTGGGGACTCCCGCGCTGGATCTATTTCCGTACTTCGAGGGACGCGACCCGAACGACCTCAGGATCAGCCCCCTCGACGGCCACCCGAGGGACGAGGGACACCGGATTGCCGCGGAGGCCATCGCTGCGGACCTCCAGGCCAGAGGCCTGCTGGTATGCGAGACGGCGGAGGCCGAGACGCCCTGACCGAGACTCCGGCGGATTTCTCTTGAATTTAGATGTGCCTCGAAGAACCCGGCGGATGGATCACCGCGAGGTAGTGGATTCTCAGCGGTCCCAGGAACTCAAGCATCCTTGCCAGGGTATAGCTCCAAGGCGCCACCCGTCTTGCCAGCGCAGGAACCAGGCTCACGGAGCGCAAGCTCATCCTGCAGCCCGGAAACAGCGCGCGCAGTTCCCGCAGCCCGACGCCGCGGATATCCGGGTTCTTCGGGTTCGAGTAACGCATGTCGAACCATACGATCAGGCCGTCCGGCCGAACGACTCGCATCATCTCGGTGGCAATTCTACGGCGGACGCTGGAGTCCAGCACCGATGTGAGAACCGTGGCCTGGTGGACCAGATCGAAGGAAGCATCCGGGAACGGAAGGCTCGCGCCGTCACCGTTGATCAGATGCAGCCGCGGCAAGCGCTTCCAGATACCCTGCAGCGAGTTGCTTCGCAGTTCCACTCCGAAGACGTTGTGGACCTGCGCGCCGTAAGCAATGAAGCGCAGCAGCCATTCGCCCGCGGCGCAGCCGACATCGAGAATCCGCAGGTCGTTGAGGGAGGTGACGCCTGCCCTTGCCAGCAGACGGAAGAGCATTCGCTCCCGACGCTGGGTCAGATACAGGTGAGAGGGGTGGAATACCGAGTAGTAGTCGGCGGGATGGAGGCGTCCGCGTCGCTCATAGACATCCTGCATTGCCTTGGACCGCTTCATTGTCAGGTCGTCCTCTGAAGAACCAGGAAGTTCAGCAGCCCCAACAGGAAGCCGGTGCCGTACGCCATGTGCGCCGTGAGGAACGTTGCAGGGAGTAGCGGCCAGTGCTTCCAGCCGTTCTTCGCCGCCAGCAGCGTCGAGAAAGCCAGGTTGACCGCGGCATACGGCAGCAGCGCCGCCAGCAGCAGCCAGGGCCCCACGGGAGTCAGCGGCCACAGCAGCAGACCCGCGAGGACCGCCGCCGCGAAGCCGCCGGGGACGAGATGCCGCAGGGACGGGACACGGCGGTGCTTCTGCATCAGGCGGACCTTCCACTTGCCGTAGCGGAAGTACTGCTTCCAGAGCGTCCCCAGGCTGCTGCGGCACTGATACGAGGAGCGGATGTCGGGAGAGAGAAACACCTTGCCTCCTTGCCGCGTCAGCCGGAAGTTCAACTCGTCGTCCTCGTTGATGATCATCTCCTCGTCGTAGCCGCCCAGCGCGCGGATGGCCTCCATCCGGTAGCAGCCCAGGTACACCGTGTCCACGTATTGCGGCTCGGTGGCGAAGTGGAAACGCGCGCCTCCGACGCCGAAGCGCGAGCTGGTGGCCAGCGCGATGGCCCTGCCCTGGCGCGTGTTGCCCACAGCCCGCATCAGGCCTCCGACGTTGTCCGCTCCGGTGCTCTCCAGCGTTTCGACACAGGTGCGCACGTAGTTGTTGCTCATGATGGAGTGCGAATCCATGCGCACGTAGATCTCACCACGTGCCTCGCTCAGGCCCAGGTTCAGGGAGGTCACCGTGAGCCGCTTCGGGTTCTGGATCAGTCGCAGGTTCGAGTGGCGCTCCTGAAGCGCACGCACGATCGGGGCCGACCCATCGGAGGACGCCCCGTCAATGACCAGTATCTCCATGCGGTCCGAGGGGTAGTCCTGTTCGAGGATCGAGCGGATGCAGGCATCCGCCGTCTTCTCCTCGTTGAACATGGGCATGATCACCGAGACGAACGGCGGTTCCCGGCCTGCACGCCGGGAGGATTCCCTCATGCCGGAACGGAGCTGCGCGGTGCGTTGGCTCCACCGGCCGAGAGAGCGTCCTCGATCAGCGTGGCCAATTCGCGCGCCGAGACGGCGATGTTGAACTCGCGCTCGATCTTGTCGCGCCCGGCCCGGCCCATGCGGCCGCGCCGCTCCGGATCATCAAGGAGATCGCGGATGGCCTGGCACAGCGCCACCGGATCTTCCGGTTGCACGAGCCGGCCCTCCACGCCATCCTGGATCAGTTCCGGGATCCCGGAGACGTAGGTGGAGATCGTGGGTTTGGCCACCGCCATGGCCTCCATGAGCGTGGCAGGGATGCCGTCCTGCATGCCCACACTGGTGCGCCGGCACGGCTGCAGGTAGAGGGAGCAGGACCGGTAGAGTTCCACCAGCTCGGCCTGCGGTACACCCGAACGGAACTCCACTACCTGCGCCAGATCCCGGTGGGCAGCCAGGGCCTGCAGGTTCTTCAACTCGGGACCGCTGCCCACCATCACGCAGCGGAACGTCTTGTGCTGCCGCAGCAGGGCGCACGCCTCCAGCAGGACATCGAATCCCTTCATGAGGTCCATGCGCCCCACCGACAGCATCAGCGGGACGTCGGTGTCCCCGTTCTGCGTCGCGGAGAACTCCGCCAGGTCCACCCCGCAATGCACCACTTGCACGCGCTCGGGGGGAATGCCGAACTCGCGCACCATGTAGTCGACGTTGTAGCGCGAGATGGAGACGACCAGGGTCGCTCTTGCCACTTTCTCCGGGATCATGAAGTCGTCAAGAAAGATGTCGTGCGCATGCACCGTGAAGCCGAACGGGATGCCGGTGAGCTCGTGCACCGCCATGGCGGTGTATGCCTGGTACGAAGCGAAGTTGGCATGCACGTACGATACGCCGTCGCGCTGCAGGCGCCGGGCGATCTCGGGCACCATGAAGAGCAGAATGTACAGGTTCTTGCCCAGGTGCCGGCCGCTGTGGCGCAGCGTCAACCCCAGCAGCCGCCGGGATGCCGATCGGGTCACGATCTGCACGAGGCTTCGGGCGAGGGAGCGCATCCACAGGAGCGGACCGGGATAGAGGGTGCGATCCCGGAAACGGAACGCCTTGGGGTCGAACGTCCCGTCGTACGAGTTACGCTTCAGCGACACGACCTGGATGTGGAACCCGAGTTCCTCCAGCTCATGTATCTCCTTGATCACAGCGGTCTCCGACCGCCAGGGGAAAGCGGTGGTGATGTATGCGATCCGATGTGCCGGCCGCCGGCCGGTGGAACTCGTTGGAGCTGACATTGGTCTCGTTGAACCTTCCCTTACATTAAGCTCCGTACCGGCCCGCGGCCAGCCCCCGGCGGGCGGGGCGGATTGTGGACACGGCGTCGAACCGGAGGATTCTACTGGAACACGGGGTGGCGAGTGATCAGCCGGAGATGTCCTCCGCCTCCAGGGGAATCCAGATGCGGAGGATCGTGCCCTGGTCCTCCCGCCGCTCGGCGCGGATCTCGCCGCCATGCTCCTCCACGGCCTTGCGGGCGATGGACAGGCCCAGGCCGGTGCCGTGCTCCTTGGTGGAGAAGTAGGGCTCGAACATCTTGTCGAGATCCTCCTTGGGCACGCCGGTGCCGGTGTCGGATACCGACAGCTCCAGGCGTTCGCTACCGTTGCGCCGGCTGCGGGACGCTGACACCAGCAGCGTGCCGCCCTCGGGCATGGCCTGCAGGGAGTTCTCCACAAGGTTCACCAGGATGCGTTTCATCAGGTTGGCATCCAGCGGCACCGCTGGGAGGCCCGGCTCCACCTCGCGCCGCAACTCGACGTTGTCCGGAAGCAGGGCCGCGTAGGGGCGCAACACCTCGTCCAGGAAGCGCGCCGGGTCGGTGCTTTGTAGACGGATCTCCGGGATGCGGGCGTAGGTGGAAAACTCGGCGGAGATCTCGCGCAGCCGGCGCACCTGCTCCAGGGTGATGGCGGTGCATTCGGCCAGAGAGTCGGAAAACTCCTGCGGCAGGCACCCGGGTTGCAGCCGGGCATGCAGCCGCCTCAGGTGCTCGGCGGACAGCTGGATGGGCGTCAACGGGTTCTTGATCTCATGAGCGATCCGGCGTGCCATCTCGGCCCACGCCAGCAGCCGGTTGGAACGCACCAGTTCAGTGATGTCCTCCAGCAGCAGGATGCGACCCTGCTGCTTGTGCTCTTGTGCGAACGGCAACAGGACGGCGCGTAGTCGGCGCGGGTCTTCACCAGCCGCGGCCTCTCCCTCCTTGCCCAGCGTGACCTCGAAGCGCCGCGGCGTGTCGGGTTGCGATCCCGCCTCCTGGTACGCACGGGACATCTCCTGCAGGCTGGGATCGCCGGCGAGAAACTCGCCCAGATCCATGCCGTTCCGCACCAGGCCACCACCGCCCAGCAGCTCCGCGGCAGCGGGGTTGATCTTGACGATGGTGTCGCCCTCCAGCGTCACGACGCCGGTGGTGGCGTGCTCGAGGATCTTCTCGATGTAATCGCGTTCCTGACGCAGCGCCTCCTGTTGGTCCTTGAGGGCTCGGGCCATGGCGTTGAACGAATAGACCAGGCGAGCCGTCTCATCCCGGGTTTCCGCC
>CBDVAL010000093.1:0-12088 GCA_965371955.1 uncultured bacterium
GTCGCCCCGGACTTCAGGATGTCCGCTTTGACGACGAAGCTGTTCTTGGCCACATACCTCTCGCCCGCAGACAATCCGGCTAACACCTCGACCCACTCCTCATCCCGTCGACCGAGTTCCAAGGGGCGGGCTTCGAAGAGGTTACCGTCTTGAAAGAAGACCACATCCCAGTCCCGGAAAGTCTGAATCGCTTCCAACCGGACTGCTACCGGGGCGGTAAACTCTTCCCGAGCGAGATGGACCGTGACGAAGATACCGGGACGCCAGAGCCTCTCAGGGTTGCTTATTACAACGTGCGCCGTGGCGGTCCGTGTCTCCGCCCCAAGGAGGGGCCCCAGATAGGCCACCCTCCCTGGGACCTCGACTCCCAGGACGTCCGACGCGACCGTTACCTCCTGGCCCACACGGACGAATTTGAGGTCATTCCCATAGACCGTGACCTTGGCAAGGACTGTGCTGAGGTCGGCGATCGTGAAGATGTCGGCGTCCTCCTTGACAGCCTCTCCCAGGGCGACATGTTTCTCGATGACAGTTCCACCCAGGGGAGCACGGAGCTCGTAGCGTGCAAGGTTGCCTTCGTGACTGTCCGCGAGGTGCTTGATCTCCGCAGCGAAGAGTCCAAGCGCCCTGAGGTTCTGTGCCGATCCATCCGCCCTGATCTTCGCTACTTGGAGGACATGCTCCGCAGCCAGGTATTCCTCCTCAGCTGATATTCTCTTCCTCCAGAGCCGTTCTTCCCGTTCAAACGAGACCTGGGCAAACTCCAGCTTGTGTATGTCCTGGATGTACGCCAGTTTGGACGCTGCCAACTCCCGACTATCGACAACCACGATGACCTCGCCCTTGGTGACCTCATCCCCCAGGTTCTTTCGTACGTCCGTTATGACTCCGCCGAAGCGCGGCACGATGTGCGCGACCTTGTCGGGATTGAGCGCAACCTCCCCGGGGAGTTCGAAGACTCTCCTCATCTGCACAGAGCCCGCTTTCTCGACGACGATTCCAGATCTACTCACAGCTTCGGGACTCATCTCAGTGCGACCCTCGACCTGGGAGTACGCGAGGCGATAGGTCTTGCCCTTCCACACCGCAATCACCTTGACATCGAAGGAATGTGGCTCTTCGACCACTTTGTCCCCGCGGAGATAGTCGCTCTCCGGCTGGAAGGCGATCACATCAATGCGGTCACCCAGTCGATGAACTTCTATGGTCAGTTGTACCTCTCCCAGCGCAATGGGCCTCCCTGCTTCGGATGCGTAGACCCGGAACTCCGGGGGCACGCCGCGTTCATAGATGGTGACCTCTACCTGAAAATCACCTTCCGTGAGCAACCGACCGCCGGAAGGTCCCTTCACGGGTGTGTTCTCGCTGCTCCCCAGGATCGAGGAGGCAGAACCATCCGGTTCGCCGGTTCCTACATCTGCGCAGGAAAAGGTGAGTGCGGTCAGGGCAAGGGCCGCGAGTCTCAGCATGGTTTCTGGAATTCTCATCTTGGCAAGTCTCCATCTCGTCTTATTTCAACGGAATCGAGACGGATGCCGATCAGGCGCTCCACATCGACCACCGCCTTGTGGTAATCCACGGCCGCTCGCAAATATTGGTGACGCACTTCAAAAAGCGTACGTTGTGAATCGAGAACATCGAGCAGGCCAAACCTCCCGAGGCGGTATCCCTCGGTCACGACCTCGAAGACGTCCTGCGCCCCTGGAAGCACCGTGTCTCGCAGAGCCGTCACCTCCGAGTAGGCCGACGAAAGCGCCTCATAGCTTGCTGCCAGGGCGATTCCAAGACGAAGTTCCGCCGAGCGGCGATGTTCCTTCGCTTTCGCCTCCTGGTGGTGTGCTTCTTGGATCCTGCCCCTATTGCGGTTGAACAAAGGTAGGGGGATGCTGACGCCAACGAGAAAGGTATCGGCGCCTTCTCCGAGGGAATAACGCCTGTACCCGCCGGCCACGCTCAAGTCCGGAACCCGCCTGGCCTTCTCCAGATCGACCGTCGCCTGCCGAAGCGATATCTCTGCCGCCCAGAGGGCCAGCTCGGGATGTCGGGTGAGAAGCTCCGTCAGGCGTTCGAGTTCGGGGATAGGACCGATCGAGTCGAGATCGCCCACCACGCTCTTGAACCGGGGCGACGTGGTCCCCCAGGTCGCAGAGAGTGCCCTTCGGGACGCCTCCAGTCGCCGCTTCGTTCGGTGAAGTCCAATCCGGGCGGTGGCGACGGCCACGTTGGCCTTGGTCTCCTCGACGGGAGCGACCTTCCCGGCTTTCACCCTCTCCGAAACCACGCCGGCGCTTTGTTCTGCGAGACTCACCGTCTCTTCCGCAAGGGCGGTCCGCCTCTGCGCACTCAATACCTCGATGAATGACCGTGATACCCGGCGCAAGAGGTCGATACGCCTTACTTCGTAGTCCCATCCAGCCACGTCCAGCTCGAGAGACGCGACCTGCGTTCGCGCCGAACGTTTGCCGCCCAGTTCAATCAATTGCCCGAGCTGAATGGTCGTCTGCTGCCCGCCGGTAATCGGATCCCGATCACTACCCAGGTTCTCCACGACAGCGTCTAGCTCAGGGTTGGGGTGAAGCCTGGCCTGGAGGACCCTCGCCTCTCGGGCACGCTTTTCCCAGGCGAATGCCGCCAGGTCGGGACTCCGGAGAAGCGCCAGGGCCACGGCGTGGCCTAGCGTCAGTTCATCTACGGGTTCCACCGGTTGCGAAGGGTCAGGTTGTGCCGTCTGGCTCTGCGCTTGCGGCCTGCCCTCCGTAGACCGACGGTTTTCTTCACGCAGACCGTCGTCTACGGCCAATATCACCAATGAGAAACAGCACAGACCTGACAGCGCTATAGCAATGCGGCCCAGAAAGGACATACCTATCTGCCTCGTAGAATTGAAATTGAAGGATGAATGAAGTATGCCGACGTGGCATGCTTTGAGGCGAGATCTTCTAGGCGGGGGGACCGCGGGGGACCGGGCTGGCTAGAGCGGGTGGATCGCGTGGACTTGTCCTGGCTGGCAACTCGAGCTTCGAATCACGCTCTGCATCGATGGATAGGCCCACTGCGATAGTGACAACAGCAGCTGGGGCATCAACGACCTTTGGCCGGAGCGATGAGAAAGAAAAGTACACCGCCCGGCTGTGATCGTCGTGATGGTCGGCTCCATCCCACTCAGGGCCGGAGCACGGCTCTGCATGAGTCTGCTGCGTGTGGTACACAGCCGCGTGTCGGTGATCGCCTTCTTTGCCCTCAGCGTGGGACAATGCTGGGTGGAGATGAGCCTGCGCCAAGCCTGATAGGCCAACGAGGAACGCCCCCAAGAGAAGCGATATGGCAGCCTGTCGCATAGAAGCAAGACTCTAGACGACATATGACCTAGAAGTCAACGGGCACTGGAAAGGTTGCCCTCGCAGACCTCGTCCGGTCGCAGTTCTCGTCCACGAAACCCCTCGGGCGGAATCCATCTCCAGACATGGGAGTGTCGGTGCTGCCAGTGCAGAGGGCCGACCGGTCACTACCGAGGAAATCGATCAGAAAACAGCAGAGGCGCAGACTATCCTCCGACAAACCAACTATGCTGCGTCAGTGCCACCTCCAGATGGGTTTGCTCCACAACCGTTACGGCGCACATCGCCGGAACTCACCGGGTGAGCCATCAAGTTTTCCGCCACGCCGGCGTCGGTCACTCGATCGGCAACAGCAGGGGTCACGGGCGCTCACATCCCGGAAGCTTCTCCAGGGGTCACGTGGGTAGAGGCCACAACCGGGGCCATTCGGTCGGACATCGTGGAGGAGGCCATTCGGGCGGCCACCGCGGCGGGGGCCATTCCGGCGGCCATCGCGGAGGGGGCCATTCCCGCGGGCATGGCGGTCACTGAGCTACGGTTCACTGGGCCACTGCCTTGAGCCCTGTCGACTTCGAGTCTGCCGAGGGCGAGTTCCAGCAGATGGATGCTGCGTTGACACCTGCAACGGGTGGGCATAGGCTTCTGGTCGTTCTCGAGGATCCTCATCACGAGGTTCTCGATCCATTGAGAGCGAAACCAGGAGAACGAACATGACCACTGTTCGCGCGCTTGCCCTGATGGCACTCCTTCTCATGCTTTTCATTTCCTGTTCGGGCACCGGCACGGGGTCGGGCGCAGGGGAGTGGGCTCGCTTCCGCGGCCCCAACGGCTCAGGCATTTCCGACGCCGTCGGTCTTCCGGCGGAGTTTGGGCCGGACGAGAACGTGGACTGGAAGGTCAGCGTCCCGTTCGGCCGCTCCTCGCCGGTGGTCGCCAGGGAGCGCATCTTCCTGACTGCGGTGGAGAACGGCAAGCTGATCACCATGGGTTTCGACCGTGGCTCGGGGAAAGAGCTGTGGCGGCGGGAGCTGGAGCGCGCTGAAGTCGCGGAATTCCACCACGATACCGACTCCGCCACTCCCACCCCGGTCACCGATGGCACCAACGTCTATATCTTCTTCCACGAGGCCGGCCTTGTCTCCTATGACGGCGCCGGAAACGAGCGCTGGAAGCTCGCTCTCGGGCCGTTCCGCAACTTCTACGGCGTCGCCGCCTCGCCGGTGCTCGCGGGCGAGGCCGTGGTGCTCGTCTGCGATCAGGCCGAAGGGTCGTTCATCGTGGCCGTGGATCGCGACACGGGCAATGAGATCTGGCGCCGTAACCGTCCGGCGCGGATGGAGAGCTATTCCACTCCGGTTCTGCATCCCGACGATGTCCACCCCCAGACGGTGCTCGTGTACGGATCACGCTGGGTGGACGCCTACGACCTCACCACCGGGGAGGACGTCTGGAGCATAGGAGGGCTGGGCTCTGGGCCCATCTCGAGCCCCGTCCTCGCCGGCGGGGTCCTGTTCGTCAACGCGCCCGACCATGCGGAGCATGGATGGGCTGACTTCACCGGCATTCTCGCTGAGCACGACAAGGACAAGGACGGCGAGCTCAGCCGAGAGGATGTCGCGGGAGTGTGGCTGGAGGAGCACTTCGGCTGGCTGGACGCCGATGCCAGTGGCGCCATCAGCGCCGAGGATTGGGCGCACGTCGGGGCGAAGATGGTCAACGACAACTGGGGCGTGTTCGCCATTGGCGTGCCGGCGGATGGCGGCGAGGCTGCGATCCTGTGGAACTACCGCCAGAACGTACCCTACATCCCGTCGCCCCTGGTCTACGACGGCGTCTTCTACATGGTGAATGAGGGCATCGTCACGAGCCTGGACCCGGAGACCGGCGCGCTGCTCAAGCGCGGCCGCCTGGGAAGCGGCTCTCCCAAGGTCTACGCCTCTCCGGTGGTCGCCGACGGCAAGATCTACATCGGCACGCTGGAGGGTCAGATGGTGGTCCTCGAGCCGGGAGCGGAGTGGACGGTCCTGAAGACGAACGAGATGGGTGAGGAGATCTGGGCCTCGCCGGCGATGGCGGACGGGCATCTCTACCTGCGCACCCGGGGCACGCTCTACAGCTTTGCTTCCAAGATGTAGCCGCCGAAGTATCGGGAGGCCGAACGTCCAGCCGGTGCAGCGAGAGACGGGTAGCCGGATCTGACCGAGCCTTCAGTTCTCCTGCTCCTCTACACGGAAGCCCGACGCGGGGATCTCCAGCACCAGGGATCGTCCGCTCACGCCCAGAGCGCTTGCCGTCTCCTCCAGTGCGGAGGAAACGGCGCCGGTCCTGCCCTGCCCGGTCATGGCCAGGATGGCCGGTCCCGCTCCGCTCAGACAGGAACCCCAGGCGCCGGCCTCCACGGCGGACTTCATCAGGCGTCCCATGGCCGGAAAGAGTTCGGCCCGGTACGGCTGGTGCAGCCGGTCCTGCATGGCCAGGCCCAGGTGCTCGGGTTCTCCGTTCAGGAAGGCCGCAACCAGCAACCCCACCCGGCTGTGATTGAAGATGGCGTGACGCCGGGGGACTTCCCTGGGGAGCAGGGCGCGGGCCTCCTCGGTGAGGCTGACCTGTTCGGGGACGAAGAGCACGGCGCGCCAGTCGGAGGGGACGGGAAGTTGCACGCACTGGAACGGCCCGCGGACGCTGTCGTGGAACACCGTGAGCACGGCACCGCCGTGGATCGCGGCGGAGAGGTTGTCCGGATGGTTCTCCACCTTCAGGGCCAGCGCCATCAGTTCGTCGCGGCTCAGGCGCGCGCCGGTGAGGGCGTCGGCCGCCGCCATGCCGCCCACGATGGCGGCGGCGGAGCTGCCCAGGCCGCGGCCGAACGGGATGCGGTTGATCAGGTGAAGGCCGTGCTCCGGCAGGGCACGATCCGTCTCGCGGGAGAAGACCTGCATGGCCCGGGAGACCAGGTTCGAGGCCGCACCCTCCAGCTCATCGACGCCCTCGCCCTCGGCCTGGAACGCTCCTGGCTTCTCGGTATCCACGATGACCTCGTTGTAGAGGCTATAGGCCAGGCCGAAGCAATCGAAGCCGGGGCCGGCGTTGCCGGCGGAGGCAGGCACGGTCACACGAAAGCGCATGGTCTCATCCGTCCAGCAGACGCGTCACCGCATCCAGGTCGGGCTCGACGGTCTCCAGGGAGATGCCGAAGCGTGCTTGGTGGTCCAGGATGGAGTCCGGGTCCTTGAGGATATGACCGGTGAGGATGGCCACCACCTGATCACCGGGGCGGATGGTCCCCTGGGAGACGAGCTTGCGCGTTCCCGCCACCGAGGCCGCCGACGCCGGCTCGCAGCCGATACCGGCGGTGTCCACTTTGTTCTTGGCCTCCAGGATCTCATCGTCGGTGACCTGCTCCACCACGCCGCTGGTCCACTGCAACGAGCGCACGGCCTTGGCGTAGTTCACCGGGTTGCCGATGCGGATGGCGGTGGCCACGGTGTCGGCCGTGACCGGCGTGAAGCTGCGGAAGCCATCGCGGAACGCCTGGTAGAACGGGTTGGCGCCGGCGGCCTGGATCACCGCCAGCCGCGGCATCTTCTGGATCAGACCCACCTCGCGCAGCTCGCGCAGCGCCTTGCCGAACGCGCTGGTGTTTCCGAGATTGCCGCCGGGCACGACGATCCAGTCGGGCACGCTCCAGCCGAGCTGCTGCAGGATCTCGAAGACGATGGACTTCTGTCCCTCCAGCCGGTACGGGTTGAGGGAGTTCAGGAGGCCCACATCGCCCTGGCCGGCCACCTGGCGCACCAGCTTCATGGCATCGTCGAAGTCCCCGCGTACCTGCACGGTGCGCGCGCCGTAGCCCATGGTCTGCACCAGCTTGCCCAGCGCCAGCTTGCCCTCGGGGACGAAGGTGAGCCCGCGGATGCCGGCCGCCGCGGCGTACGCCGACACCGACGCCGAGGTGTTGCCGGTGGAGGCGCACGCCACCGTGCGGGCGCCGGTCCAGCGGGCGTGGCTCATGCCCACCGTCATGCCGCGATCCTTGAACGAGCCGGTGGGGTTCTCGCCCTCGTGCTTCAGGTGCAGCCCATCGCAGCCGGTCCAGGCACTGAGGCGCGGGTCGGTGTAGAGGTTGGTGTTGCCCTCGTCCTTGGAGACGATGTGTTCGTCGGGGATGGGCGGGAGCAGCTCGCGGTAGCGCCACACGCCACTGCCCCCGGGAAGGGCCGCGCCCGCGAGCCGTGCGTCCAGGATCTCGCGGCTCACCACGGCGCCCTCCAGGTCGAGCCGGATGTCGAGCAGACCGCCGCAATCGCACAGGAAGCGCGTGTCTCTCGGTCCGTAGGTGCTGTTGCACTCCATGCAGGTCAGGTTCATGGCTTGTGTCGGGCGAATATGGGTTCGCGGGTTTGCGGCGCTCAGCGCACCAGGTGCCAGCGCGTCTGCCGGCCGCCAAGGTAGCGTACTGTCTCGCCGTCGAAGTAGCCACCCTGCTCCATCTTGATCTGGACCCATTGACCGTCCCACTCGGGCACCGGCACCTTGACGTTCCCCTCGATGGCGTACGCCGTGCCGGGATGCAGCTTCCAGTCACCCTGGATGGGCGTCGCGCCCTGGTTGTCCCACATGCCGATGGTGGGACCGGCGGCGTGACCGAAGAAACCCAGCGGATGGGTGTAGATGCTGGCGACGATACCCTCCGCCTTCACGTCCTTGCGTGTCGCGGCCAGGATCTCGTTGCCGGTGCGGCCTGCCCGGAAATGCCCGGTGAGCAGGTCCTGCATGCGGTTGCCCACGGCCAGTGCGCTCTTGAGGCCCTCGGGGACGTCCGCCTCGCCCAGCCGGAGGACGTAGCCCATCTCCTGGTTGTCGGTGTTCAGCCGCAGGTAGCTGATGCCCACGTCGGTGTGCAGGACGTCTCCGCGGCGGATCACGGCGCCGTCCTTGCCATAGAAGGGATCGTCCTTCTCGTGGTCATCGCCGGCGCGCTGGACGTTGACGTACGGCATGAACCAGACGGACAGCCCCAGGTCCGTGAAGCGCTGGCGGATGAACCAGGCCACATCGTCGGTGGTGGTGGCGCCGGGGGTGATCACCCGGTTGGAGAACGCCTCGGCCACCACGCTGCGGGCCAGGGCCACCAGGTGCGGGAACAGGTCCATCTCCATCTCGGTGCGGGTCTCCAACCAGCGAACGCACAGCTCCTCGGCCGGAACCACGCGCTTGCCGAGCTCGACGCCCAGCGCCTCCATGAGCGCATCACGCAGGCCCGCGCTGAGGCCGTCGCCGAACGACCAGTTGGGGCTGGTGTTGATGCCGATGCGCTTGGGGTCACGCTCCCTCACCACCTCGGCCAGCCGCTGCCATTGCTCCTGCTTGGTGCCGCCGTCCCAGGCGGACGCGTACAGGTCGCCCAGCGAGTAGCGCCCGACCACCAGGCGTTCGACACCTTTCTCGGTGCCGCCATCGTGGAACAACAGCATGGTGGTGCGGCGGGCCGCGAAGGCCGGCGCCGGGACCAGGGTCAGATACACCGGGTCCTCGTTGTACTCGCGGTTGAGAACCAGCCACAGGTCGATGCCGGTCTCGCGCATGAGGCGGGGGAGCAGGTTCTCCAGCCGATCCTCCAGGATGCGGTTGACCACATCGATCCGGTCGCGCTCCGGCAGGACCGAGGGCGTCTCCTCGAGGACCACGCCCTGGTTCCAGGCGGGTCCGTCCTGTCCGGGGGCCGGGACCCAGAGCAGCAGGAGTGTCAGCAGCAGACCGGTGCGGGTGATGATTCTCATGAGTTCCTCGTCGTCGGGCAAGAGAGCAGCGTGCGCCCGGGCGCGCGATTGTAGCCGCCGGGGACCGAGACCTCAACCGGCGGAGGTGCCCCGGCACCCGCCCTGTGTCATACTGACCCACCCTTCGGCGCCGTCGTCACCGGTGCCGCGTCGGCCCGTCAGAGACTCGCATGAACTTCATGACACGCCTGCAGGACCCGCGGCCGCTGCTCATGGTGGAGTTGCGCCCGCCGCGCCGGAACGTCTCGGCGCAGGCCAGCATGGACTCCTGGATCGATCTCAACCACACCGTGCGGCGGCTCATCGAGGAGGACATCCAGATCCTGCTGACGGACAACGCGGTGGGGGAGAGCGAGGAGGAGAGCCTGTTCCACCTCATGGCGAATCTGGGCTCGGACGCGGATCCGGGGAGCATCATCCCCATGCTCACCTGCAAGCATGCCATGGACTACTGCCTGCGGTTTCCGGTGCGCGCCGCCCAGCAGGGTCATCGATCGCTGGTGGTCCTGGGCGGTGACCGTCACGACGGCGTGCCGCGCTGCACCGAGCACGCCTATCAGCTGCGCCGGGACATCCGTCACCGGCAGCCTGCGCTGAGCCTCGGCGGCTGGGCGAACCCCCATGCGGATCCGGTCCGGCAGGTGGAGTACCTGCTGGCCGACGAGGTCAACGCCGACTTCTACCTCACGCAGGTGGTCTCGCACTACGACCTGCGCGGTCTGGATGCGTTCCTGGAGGAGGCATCGCGGCGCGGGCTCAACCTTCCCGGGGTGTTCGGGGTGTTCTTCTACCGCAGCGCCAAGCCGCGCACCCTGAGGGCGCTACAGCCGTTCTTTCCGGTGCCGGCCGAGGAGTTGCAGCGCGACCTGGCGCCGGACGGACCGGGCCCGGAGCAGGTGTGCGCCAGCACCATCGCGGCACTGCGGCAGCGCGGCATCCAGCGCATCTACGTCTCCAACCTGCATCCGGCGCGCGCCGCCCACCGGCTGGCGCGCATCCGGGCCCTGCTGGAGAACCCTGTCAGCCTGCCAGGTCGCTGAGAACGCCGGCCACGTGGCTGGACGGATCCACCTTCGGATACGCCTTGCGCACGGTGCCGTCCGTCCCGATCCAGTAGGAGATGCGTGACGCGTGCTTGGCGTCCGGTGCGTCGCAAGCACCGTAGGCCATGCCCATTTCGCGCCCGGTGTCACACAGCAGCGGATAGGGGAAGCTGAACTTCTCGGCGAACGCGGCGTTCTCCTTCTGGGTGTCGAAGGAGACGCCCACGATGGCGGCGTTGTGCTTGTCGAAATCGCCGGCCTGGTCGCGGAACCCGCGACCCTGGATGGTTCATCCAGGGGTGTCGGCCTTGGGGTAGAACCACAGGATCAGGTTCTTGCCCGCGAAGTCCGCCAGGCTCACCTCGCGTCCCGCATGGTCCTGGAGGTGGAAATCCGGTGCCTTGGTGCCTTCCTGCAGCATGATGCCTCCTGGGCACTGTCCCCGCAGGGGACTGCCCCCAAGATGCTAACCCACGCCCGTCCGCCGGCGCAAGCAGGAGGCGGGAACTCAGGAGGAGGGGGTGGCGCCGGACGCGGAGACAGTGCCCGGCACCGTGCGCATGCGCTCGAGCAGCCCGTCCGAGTCCATGCTCTCGAGAACGCGCAGGCCGGTGAGCTCGTCACCGTCGCTGCCGAGGAAGACGATCACCGGTGGTCCTGCCACCTGGTAGAGCTCCACGGCTTGCAGGGCCGTGGGATCTTGCTGATGGGTGAGGTCCACCCGCAGGCGAACAAAGCGACTGGACTCCTGGATCACGTCGGTGTTCTTGAACGCGCCGTACTCCATCACCCGGCAGGGAATGCACCAGTCGGCGGTGAACTCGATCATCACCGGGCGGCCGTCGGACGCGGCGCGGTCCACCGCATCGGTGGAGTACGGCTGCCACTGGATGCCCACCGCCTGGGCCACGCCGAGCAGGACGTAGATGGCCACCGCCGCCGACGTCACCGCCATGCCCTTGGCGAACGAGACCACGTGGGAGCCGCGCCCGGCACGATCGAGGAAAGCCAGGTGGATGGCCGCCACGCCGGCCAGGACGGCGAAAGACGGCAGGAACCAGTCGCGCGGCAGGAGCGGGCCGAGGAAATACAGCGCCACGCCCAGCAGCAGGTAGCCCATCAGGTGCTTGACCCAGTCCATCCAGTCGCCGCTGCGCGGCATGGCGCTCAGCGAGCCCGAGAAGATCCCCAGGACGAAGTAGGGCAGGGCCAGGCCTGCGGACAGCGAGAGTCCCACGATGGCCGCGGTGGTCATGTTCGCCTGCTGGCCCACCCAGAGCAGCAGGCCGCCGATGAGCGGGCCCACACACGGCGCGGCCACGATGCCCATGGCCAGTCCCATGAGATAGCCGCCGGCAATCCCGGCCCGGCCCCCGGCCAGCTTGTTGCGCAGAAAACCCGGCGCCTGCAGCTCGAACAGCCCGAAGCTCGATAGGGCCAGCACCACCATGACCACGGCCATGGCGGCCAGCACCCACGGGTGCTGCAGCCAGGCGCCGAACAGCTGGCCGGAGATCCCGGCCAGGAGGAACAGGCCGGTGAACATGGTCATGATGCCGGAGGCGTAGGCCGCCGAGCGGATGCTGCGGCCGGCGGTGGTACCGCCCTGGTTGCCGAAGTAGGACAGCGTCACGGCGATGACGGGGTAGACGCACGGCGTGAGGTTCAAGCCCAGTCCCAGGAAGAACACGCCGATGAGCCAGAAGGAGAAGCCGCTCTCCTCGATCTCATCGGCCACGGCCGACTGGCCCTCGGTGGGCTTTTCCGCAGCCGCCTGCGCGCTGCTGGACCGGTAGCTGGTGAGGGTGGAGAAGATCTCCGGGTGAAGGGCTGCCGCAGGAGCGTCGGCGTTCACGACGATCCGGAACGTGGCCTCCTTGGTCTTGGGGAACAGGCAGGTGCGGTCATTGCACGCCTGGTAGCGCAG
>CBDVAL010000094.1:0-12060 GCA_965371955.1 uncultured bacterium
AGGAACTTCACCGCCACCATCCGCCCGAGACCCGTGTCCTCCGCTTTACACACCCCGCCCATTCCGCCCTCGCCGATCTTCTCCAGCAACCGATAGTGCGACAGGCGCTGCCCGATCCGGAGGACGTCGTCGGCTTGCCGGCCGGGCAGTCCGGTGCTCAGTTCCTCAACCTCGCGCTGCCGCACGGCGCTGTGGACCAGGGGTGACATCGCCCGCTACCCGACCCGCTCGGGAGGAACGGCTTCCGAAGAGATGAATCTGACCAGGGGATGGAGAACGGGGGACACCGGCATCAGAACCTCCCCGGGGCTTTCCGCGGCACCTGCTTGCGGTTCCCCGCTACGCTGTTCGCGCTCAAGCTCCGGGTGAGGGCTTTTTGAATCCTGTTTCCAGGACTGGCGACAAGTGGAAAGTGCAAGAAGAATGCCGGACCGGAGATCGGCCCCGGCCGGCGCCCCCGGGGCGGTTAAGTTGTTTAGACTCAAGGGATCTGGAAAACGCGCCACAGGCACTCCGTGGAACTCCTTCCCTGCCGGGTAATAATCCTCCGTTTCACGGCGGGATCCAAGGTATTCTTTGCGCCACCGTGTCCAGGTAGAGTTCAATGAGCCGCCATCCAGCTCTCTTCCAGTTTCCAGGAGGTCCGGAATGACCGCAAGAATCGTTTCCCTGTTTCTGTGCGTCACGTTGCTCCCACTGTCGCCTCTGCTGGCCAAGACCAGTCGCAGCAAGGAGGCGGCCGTGGCCTCGGTGGAGAGCCACGCCGCGGACATGGTCGAACTCGCGGACACCATCTGGACCTACGCCGAGACGGCGCTGCGCGAGACCCGCTCGGCGAAACTGCTGGCGGACTACGCCGAGAAGGCAGGTTTCAAGGTGGAGCGCGGCGTGGCCGGAATGCCGACGGCGTTCGTGGCCAGCTACGGCCAGGGTCGGCCCATCATCGGGATCATGGGCGAGTACGATGCCTTGCCTGGGTTGTCTCAGAAGGCACAGACAGAGAAGGAGCCCCTGGAGGAGGGAGCCGCCGGCCACGGTTGTGGCCACAACCTGTTCGGCGCCGGTAGCCTGGGCGCAGCGGTAGCCGCCAAGGAACTCATCGAGGCAGGCAAGCTGAAGGGCACCATCCGCTTCTACGGCACGCCGGCCGAGGAGTCGGTGGGCGGCAAGCTCTACATGGTGCGCGATGGACTGTTCGACGATGTCGACGTGGCCCTTGCCTGGCACCCCAGCAACCAGACCGTGGCCGACACCAAGAGCAGCCAGGCGATGGTGGACTTCGTGGTGGAGTTCCGCGGGCACGCGGCGCACGCGGCCTACGACCCGTGGAACGGACGCAGCGCACTGGACGGTCTGGAGCTGTTCACCCACGCCTTGAACATGATGCGCGAGCACGTGCCCCCCAGCGTGCGCATGCACTACTCCATCCTGGAGGGCGGCGACGTGCCCAACGTCATCCCGGAGCGCGCACGCCTGTGGTGCTGGCTGCGGGACTCGAAGCATGAAGGTGTGGATGACCTGCTGGAACGGGTGAGGAAGATCACCGAAGGCGCCGCCCTGGCCACGGGCACCGAGGCGACGCTCATCGTGCAGTCCGGCGACTACGAGATGCTGGTGAACATGGCGGGGGCGCGGCTCATCCACGAGAACTTCCTGTGGCTGGGTCCCATCCCGTTCACCGAGGAGGAGCACGAGTTCGCCCGGGCCATCCAGCGCGCCACCGGGACAGAGGAGACCGGGCTCAAGGCCGAGGTGGAGCCCTTGGAGGACGGGCCGGGCGAGCCCGAGGGCGGCTCCACCGACGTGGCCGACGTGAGCTGGGCCGTACCGACGCTGCACCTGTCGGTGACCACGGCGCCTGCCGACGCGCCCTGGCATGCGTGGCCGGTGGTGGCCAGCGGCGGCATGTCCATAGGCCACAAGGGGATGATCTACGCCGCCAAGGCACTGGCGGCCACCCTGGTGGATCTGTTCGAGGACGAGGACGCGCGTGCGGCGATCCGCGCCGAGTTCGAGGAGAACACCGACGGCAAGACCTACCGCGGCTACCTCCCCGACGGACCGCCGCCGGTGCCGGAGGGCCGGGCCTCTAGGGTCAACTGAGCAACTGGAGCAGGAAGCGGATCTCTTCGTCCACCCTGGCAGGGGAGTCTACCGTCTGCCCCACCTCGAATCGTAGGAGTTGCCGGAACCTGCTCCTCAAGCGGTGGACGGCAACCTTGACCGCGCCCTCGCTCATGCCCAGTTGGGCTCCGACGTCCCTGTACGAAGTCGTGTCGCTCTCGCCGGTGAGGAAGGACTTGAGCACGCGAAAACGCTCTCGATCCTTTGGGCGGTGCATCTCTTCTTGCAGCCGGGAGAACACCCGCTGGAAGAAGGTGAAGGCCCATTGCCTGTCGTAGACCTGTTCCGGAGTCTGCGGGTTCGCTGGAGTGAGCCGGTACTTGAAGGTCTCTGCCGTGTCCAGATCCAGCGAGACGAGGGAATACTGGCCACCCCGCTTCAGAGCTTGGCTCCGCTCCCACTCGTTGACCATGTAGCGCTTCACGCAGGTCAGGAGAAACGAGCGAAACTTGCCGCGCTCCTTGCGGGCCGCCTTGATGTAGTTCTTCTCCACGAGCAGTGTGAAGAACCCCTGCGTCAGATCCTTTGCCGTTTCCGGATCTTGCCCTCGACAGCGGATGTAGGCATAGACGGGTGGCCAGTAGATCTGGCACAGCTCACCCAACGCGTCTTGTGCCTCCGGGTTGACGGTCGCGCCCGCCGCCTGGATCAGGCTCCAGCGAGTCTCGCCGAATCGCCGGTCGCGACCGGCAATCGTAATCTCATCATCCGGGTTCATGCGACCCTCCGGAATGTGAGTTGAACGCTAATATCATACTGCAAGAGGGGCGGCTCGAACCACAGCCATCATCTGCTGCCCCGGCCTTTCCGTGGTCCGGCCCGCACGCGGCTGTCCCTGATCCGGCATCCCGGCGGGATTCCCAGAGTGGATCGTCTTACTTTCTTCCCGCCCGGAACAGCGCCCAGGAGAACCACAACACCGAGGCCAGCCAGACCGCGTAGAACAGCACGCGCGCCGGGTGCCAGGAGATGGTCTCGATGACCTCCTGCGCCGCACCCATCTTCCCGAGGATCGTCCGGCTGAGCTGCTCCACGCTGAACCAGCCCCACAGGATGGCCGCCCAGATCATCCCCAGCCGGCTCCACGGGCCCGGGCCCATCACGCGTGGCAGCCGCCGTGCGGTGATGATCCCCACCACCAGGGCAAACAGGTACATGCTGCTGATCATGAACGGGCCGGCGATGAGCACCAGGAAGTCGGGCTGCAACGCGCGCAGCCCTTCCCCACCGACCCAGGACACCAGGATGATGACCATGGAGGCGCCCACGAACAGCGTGAGGAAGAACAGGAACGAGCGCTTCAAGGTCCAGAAGCGAGTGCGCCGGCCGTAGCCTTCGTAGAAGATGGTGCCGGCGATGCGTGTGACGGTGTCCACGATGCCGAGCTGGGTGGAGAACAGCACCAGCGCACCGCCCATCAGGAACACGATGCGCAGCCACTCCCCACCGAGTTGCGCCAGGGCGTCGCCCTGCAGCGCCACCATGCGGCTGAGGTTGCTGGCCAGCTCCGGGTTGTCGGTGCCGATGGTGGCGGAGACCACCAGCGTGGTGATCACCACGCTCAGCAGGATCAGCAGGACGAAGGTGACCATCAGCTCCTTGCGCGCCACGCGCACCCAGGCGAGATAGCGAGGCAACCCGGTGGGATTGTGAACGGGATCGAAGACGAAACCGGTGCCGCTGACCCTCTCGTTCTTGCCGCGGATGCCGGCGATGCGTCCCTGGTAGGCGGCCATGCCGAACCCCTTGTCACGCAGCCACAGCGACTGGGCCAGGAGCAACGTGCCGCCGGAACCGGCATACGCCACCGCGATGAGCAATGTGGGGAACTGCGACCCGGTGAGCAGCGCCTCGGGCACGCGTCCCACCAGCACCGCCCCCTGGACGAGTGCCCAGACATCGGCGGGGATCACCTTCACCACCACCAGCACCAGTACCAGCAGCGGGAAGAACAGCAGTACCAGTCCGATCTCGAAGCGCTCCAGCGAGTTGTAGACGATCTTGGAAGCGGCAAGCCCCAGCCAGATGAAGGCCAGCATCAGCAATGCCAACGGCTGCCAGGGCACCTCGCGCCCGGTGACGGCGGCAATGATGTTGCCGGTGTACTCCGCGGACTGCGACGCCCAGCCCGGCCAGAAGAAGCTGGCCAGCGTGGCTACCAGGAAGAACCACGGCCACCACGGGCGCCGGGTCAGCCGTGCCATGCCGGCGAACACCGACTCGCCGGTGGCGATGGTCCAGCGCTCGATCTCCCGCAGCACCACGAACTGCGTGAGGACGCCCACCCAGAACAGCCACCAGATGGAGAAGCCGTTGACGGCAATGAGGTTGGGCCAGAGGAGGAACTCGCCGGCGCCCAGGCCCATGCCCAGCGCAATGATCGACGGACCGAGGAGATGCCGTAGCCGCGGAACGCGCGGCATCTCCGGGTGCATGCGGAACGGGGGCCCGCTGCCCCGGACGGGAAGCGAGGAGGACTCCGGTGCCTCGGGCAGCGCGCTCTCGTCCAGGGGTTGGTACACGCCGTGGCGGTACTGACGACCCTCGGCGTCACTGCAGCGAATGTCGGTCATGGCCCGGCGGGCTCCCCTTGGTTTCCTGCAGAAACAATGCCGCGAACGAGACCGCCTGATTATGCGGCGTGCCTGTCGAGGCTGTCAAAGGGGCATAACACTGCGCGTGAAGGCAGTGTCACCCGACAGAATCGCTATGGTACAGTGACGGCTGGGCCCACGGACCTGGGGGAACCTCCATGGCGGCAAAATTCACTCCGCAGGCGAAGAAACTGTGGGAGGCTCTGGAGCCCCGGACGAAGATGTTTGCCTTGAACACCGTCTGGTGCTCGGAATGTGAGAAGAGCACCTCCATGGCGGAGCTGGGTGGCCGCGTGAACGGTGGCGAGTTGGTGTTGCATGGCAAGTGCAGCACGTGCGGAGAGCAGGTGGCGCGCCACGTGGACTCGACCTGAATCGCCAGGAGCGGGATATAATTCTTGCCGCATGTCCGCCAAGACGACACACCGCATCGCCATGTGGTCCGGGCCGCGCAATATCTCCACGGCACTGCTGCGCTCGTGGGGAAACCGGCCGGATACGTACGTGTGTGATGAGCCACTGTACGCCCACTACCTGCAGGCCACGGGCATCGGACACCCCGGCGCCAGGGAGGTGATGACCCACCACCCCACCGACTGGCGTGAGGTGAGGGACTGGCTGGTGGGTCCGGTTCCCGAGGGTCGACCGGTGTTCTACCAGAAGCACATGGCACATCATCTTCTTGCGCACATCGAGCGCGGCTGGCTGGACCGGCTGCAGCACTGCTTTCTCATCCGGGATCCGCGGGAGATGCTGACCTCGCTGATCAAGCACCTGCCCGAGCCGACGCTGGAGGACACCGGCCTGCCGCAGCAACACGAGCTGTTCCAGCGCATGCGGGAGAAAACCGGCGCCGCGCCGCCGGTCATCGACGCCCGGGACGTGCTGGAGAATCCCGAGGGGATGCTACGCTCGCTGTGCACGCACGTCGGCGTCGAGTTCCTGCCTTCCATGCTGAGCTGGCCGGCCGGCGGGCGGGAGACCGATGGCATCTGGGCCAAGCATTGGTACGAAGCCGTCAACCGGTCCACCGGCTTTCATCCGTACCGCCCCAAGGACGAGAAGGTGCCTGCCGTGATGTCGGAGCTTCACCGGCAGTGCCGCGAGCACTACGAAGCCCTGAGCCGCCACAAGCTGCGGCCGGAGTAGATACCATGCAGCAATCGTTCGACAAGAGGAACCGCGATCTCCTGATCAACATCAACGGGAAGATGGTGCACCGGGGTGAGGCCGGCATCAGCCCGTTCGACTCGGCGGTGCAGGGCGGCGACGCGGTGTGGGAGGGGCTGCGACTCTATCGCGGCCGCATCTTCAAGCTGCGTGAGCACCTGGATCGACTGCGCAGCTCCGCCCTGGCCCTGGCGTTCCGGGAATTCCCGACGCACGAGGATCTGGTGCGCGAGATCCGCCGGTGCCTGGAGGCCAACGGCATGACCGACGGCGTGCACATCCGGCTCACCGTCAGCCGAGGCGTGAAGATCACCTCGGGGATGGACCCGCGGTTGAACCAGTCCGGGCCGACGGTCATCGTCCTGGCCGAGCGCAAGCCCCCGGTGTACGAGAAGACCGGTCTGTCACTCATCACCAGCAGCTGGAGGCGCTCTCCTCCCGACTGCCTGGACCCGAAGATCCATCACGCCAACCTGCTGCCGTCCATCCTTGCGAAGATCGAGGCCAACGCCGCCGGCGCCGATGATGCCCTCATGCTGGATGTGCGTGGGTTTGTGGCGGAGACCAACGCCACCCACGTGTTCCTGGTGGAGCGCGGCACCGTGGCCACCAGCCGTCTGGTGGCCTGCCCCGAGGGCATCACCCGGGCCACGGTGCTGGAGCTGTGCAAGGAGCACGGCATCCCGCGCGAGGAGCGCGACCTGTCCCTCACCGAGGTGTACCGTGCGGACGAGGTGTTCTGTACCGGCACCATGGGCGAGCTGGCATCGGTGAACCGCGTGGACGGCCGCACCATCGGCGACGGCGAAGTGGGGCCGGTGAGCCGGAAGCTCAGCGACCTGTATCAGGAGCTGGTGCAGCGCAGCGGTGAGCAGGTGGTGCAGGAAAACTGACCGATTTCAGCTCACGTTGCGCCGCGCCATCAGCCCATCCATGCCGTGGATCTTGATCTTCACCAGTTCCTCCACGGTGAGATCGTCGTAGCCGGCGTCCACCAGCTTGCGCACGAACGCGGGCGTGATGCCCTGGTTGCGCAATCGGATCAGTCCTTCGGCTCCGAGGTCCGTCATCCCCATCTCGCCGAACTCCTGGATGTCCTCCGCCCGGACGCCGTGGTTCTTCAGCCGGATGACCTCCTCCACGGTCAGGTCGCCGTAACCGGCCTTCTCCAGGCCCTCGACGAACTCCGGCCGGACACCGTGATTGTGCAGCCGGATGAGAGCCTCCGGGTCACCCGTGCCGTATCCCAGGCCGACCATCTCGGCCACGTAGGCGGGAGCCACTCCGTGGTTGCGCAGCCGGATCATCTCCTCCACCGAGAGGTCTGTCAGGCCGAGTTCGATCATCTCTTCGATGTCGTCGGGCCGGATGCCATGGGTCTGCAGCCGGATGACCTCCTCCACTGACAGGTCGGAATGGCCCATCTCGTGCAGCTCGGCGATGAGGTCCGGGTCGACACCGTGCACCTTCAGCCGGATGATCTGCTCCGTGTCGGCAAGCTCGAACCCCAGGTCCACCAGCTCGCGGATGAACCGTGGATCCACGCCATGGACCTTCATCCGGATGAGATCCTCCACCTCGATGCGCTGCAGATCCAGCTCCTGGAACTCGCGCACCATGCGGGGCTGTACGCCATGCACCTTCAGGCGGATGATCTCCTCCACCTCCGGGCGATAGCCGAGGCCCTGCATCTCCTCGACGTAGTCGACGCGCACGCCGTGAACGGTGAGGCGGATGAGCTCGTCGGCATCCAGATCGTCGTAGCCCACGCGGCTGATCTCGCGTGCGTAGTCCAGCGAAATATCGTGCATCGCCAGCCGGAACAATGTGTGATCATCCAAGTTCCGGTAGCCCAGCGATTCCATCTCGCCGACGAACTCCGTGCTGGGCTGGAAGTCCCAGCTCCCGGACGGACGCCGGCCGGACTCGCCCTCGAAGCGGATGGTGCCAGGGTCGCGCACCCACTGGAAACGCAGCTCCTCGCCCGATCCCTCGAAGTCCGAACGGCGCAACCCTTCCAGCTCGTCCAGCTCGAGGCCAAAGGTGGAGGTCGAGTTCCACAGTCCGGAGCGCAGCTTGATCTGGACCGTGTCGCCGGTCAGACGCGCGCTCCACCGGCCATGGGTGTCGTCGGACGAGCCCACTGCCGTCCCCACCACTCCGAGGACCAGGGACAGCAGCCCGCACAGGAACAGATCTCTGGATTTCACCATGCCCACCTCCTTGAACGCCTCTGCAGAGGGATCGACGCCATACGCCCTTCCAGGCCTGCAATCCGGGTGCCAGGCACACGCGAACCGCAATCCCCGTCCTGGCTTCACCAATCACTACGCACCGGGGCACCCGATGGTTCGAAACTGTCCACCGGCGAAATGGGCAGCACGAAACCGGACAGATCCGGGACCGAGCCCGGCAGCGGAACACGTGCTACCCTGGGTCCATGACTTCCAAGCGAATCATCCCACGATCTCAGGCCGCCCTGGTCCTCATGGCGGCATTCCTGGCCGGCGTCCCGGCGCTCGCCGCCGCAGCGGCGCACACGCCACCTCCTCCCCTGGCGCTGGTGGGGGCGACACTGCTGGACGGCAACGGCGGCTCCCCGGTGAGCGATTCCGTCGTGGTCATCCGCGCCGGCCGTATCGCCTGCGCCGGGACCCGGGAGACCTGCCCGGTGCCGCCAGGGGTCGAGAGCCTGGATCTCTCCGGTCGTTACTTGACGCCGGGGCTCATCGACGCCCACGTCCACTTCAGCCAGTCCGGCTGGGTGGACGGACGACCCGACGCGGTGGACGTCACCAACCGCTACCCGTACGCCCGGGTGGTTGCCGATCTGGCAGCGCACCCGGAGCGCTTTTTCCGCGCGTACCTGTGCTCCGGCATCACCGGAGTCCTGGACGCAGGAGGCTACCCGTGGACCTGGCGGCTGGAGCGTCAAGCGGAGAACGACCCTTGGGCTCCTCACGTGGAGGCGGCGGGACCCCACCTGTCCACCTTGGACTACTCGCTGAACCTCCCCGGTGAGCGCCAGTTCCTCTTCCTCAAGGACGAAGCATCCGTGCAAGAGGCGGTGGCGTATCACGCCGACTCCGGATCGGATTTCGTCAAGGTGTGGTACATCCCCGACTCGAAACGCGATGAGCAGACCCTCGCGTCGCTGGTCCGGCTCGTGAGCACCGAGACTCACAAACGGGGAATGCGCCTCCTGGTCCACGCCCCCGGGATTGCGGAGGCCAGGGAGGCCGTGTCGGCGGGGGCTGACGTGCTGGTGCACTCCATCATCGATCGCCGGCTCGACGATGGACTCGTCCAGAAGATGTTCGAGGACGGAACCCTCTACATACCCACGTTGGTGGCGGCTGAAGGATTCGTGGAGGTTCAAAGCGGCGCATTCGGCGGGCGCTACCCGCTGGATTGCGTGGACCCGGGGACACGGGCGAAACTTCGGCAGACGGTCTCGCTGGGGGACGGATCCGACCCGGTCCGGATCCAGCGGGCCCGCGCCCAGGTCGACCGACTTCGCCAGCTGGCGTCCACGAACCTGTTGCAGCTGCACCAGGCGGGGATTCCCATCGCACTGGGGACCGACGCGGGCAACCCGATGACCCTGCACGGCCCGTCGGTCTACGCGGAGATGGAGGCGATGCAGGAGGTGGGCCTTCTGCCCATGGACGTGCTGGTGGCGGCCACGCGCCACGGCGCGCAGGCCATGGGACGCGAGCGGGACCTCGGGACGGTGGAGGCCGGCAAGGTGGCGGACCTCCTGGTCCTCGATGCCGACCCGTCAGAGGACATCGCCAACTTCCGCAAGCTGCGCCAGGTGATCCGGGCCGGAGTGGTGCACGACCGCACCGATCTACTCCCGACAATGCGAACGGGAACAGAACGCTAGTTGCCGCCCTCGGCGTCGGCCGCGCGGAAGACCGCATCGTCCACCGGAGCATCGATCTCCACCGACGCCGACGCAAAAGAACTGGACGGTTCGCCGTCAAGGCTGACGCGGCGCGCGAACGGGAACATGACTCCGTTCACGTCGCGGAAGTCGGAGAAGACGGTGACGAATTCGCCTGGAGCACCGGTCCTCGGGTGCTTGCCCGGGTAGGACAGGGTGAGGGGCCGGCCGGTTTCAGGGTCGATCCCCAGTGTACTGCCGACGCCCCGGCAGCGGATGCTCACCAGCTCCACGGTGAACCCTTCCACTTCCTTCTTCCCCACGGCCACCGGCCGGAATCCGGGGTCGTCCCGGAACTTCAGCAGCATGAGGAGGTCGCGGTTAATCTGCTCCTCGAACTGCCGGCGCGCCTCGTCGGGCATCGGCTGCGTCCCCGTGGGGCTCGTCACGAAGGACTCGTCCGGGGAGACGACCCGCACGAGCCTGCCCACGATGGTCACCACCTCCACCAGCATCCGGTCGGGGTAGACCATGATCAGACGTGTGGGGATCTCCATCTCCCCTTCGCCCATCTTCAGGACGATGGGACCGGCCTGCTGCAGGCTCTCCACCGCGTCGATGCGCGCGGCGCCGCCCATGGCCTTCACCGCCCGGGCCACCAGCCGCTTGCCCTTCGCCAGGCTCTTCTTGGATGGTGAGGCCTCGCCGGGGGGCTGTGCACCAGCGGGCGAGGCCAGGGCCGGCAGCAATGCCGTGCAGACGGCAGCCCGTAACAGAATGGTCCTCAGGTCCATATTGTCCTCTCCTGCCCGTCCGCCGGACGGCCGCCACCGGAGGCCGGGAATCAGGACCCCGGAGGTCGCCCAAATCCCTTGCCCCGCGGGGTTCTTGTGTCTTAGGTCATGGAAGAAGTTTCCCCTTGACAATAATGTTCTTTCGTGGCCTATTTAGGGGTGGCTCTCATCCATCCCCGGAGATGATTATACCTACCTGTACCTGAAAGAGGCCTGGGCCGGCGGTGAAGGGCACCCCCTGCCCGCATGAGGAGGAAGGGGTATGACCGCTAAGCCTACCACCACCGTCCACCGGCTCATTCTCGCCGTCAGCCTGGTCGTTCTGTGTCTCGGCCTGAGCGGCGAACCCGCCCGAGCCCAGGGGGGAGGCTTCCCCCCGGCGGGCACCGATAGCAGCGCCAGCGTCGGGATCCTGACGGTGGAACTGCCCGGCGGCGAACTCGAGGACATCGAGTTGTCGGGCTCCATGTTGCTCCAGTGGTCGGATCCTGTGGCCACGTTCACCTGCTTCGGTGGTATCAACGACGGCCTGCCCTGCGATCCGCTGGACCCCCGCGATCAGTGCGTTCCCTCTGGCGGTGCCTGTCTTGCCACGGGCCGGGCGGTCGACGTCGAGATGCTGCAACTGAACCTGACGGGGATGAGCCCGAACGTCGGGAGCATGCAGGTCATCGCCGGGAGCCAGTTCGGCCTTCCGCCGACCCTGGGGAGGGTGACGCCCAATCAAGCGGGCAGCGACTTCCCGGCGACGTCGTTCTTCGACGTGTTCTTCGTGGTGGACATCTCGGGCCTCGGCACCCTGCAGAACTTCAGTTCGTTGCGCATGGGAGCCGTGATCAACGCGATTCCGCCCACGGGCATCGCGCTCACCAATCAGAACACCGTCCAGCTCATCGACCTCAACAACCCGGCTATCACGGCCAACCTCCAGAACTCGTTCCACTGGATGGGCCCCCCTCCGGTCCCCTGCGATCAAAACCCGTTCCCCACCTGCCAGTTTGGCGGCTGCCCGCCGAACCAGGTCTGTCAGTCGGATCCGACGGGCGCGCCGCGTTGCACCTGCGAGCCGGTGTTCCCGCCGGCCGGCACGGATCTCAGCCTCTCGGTGGGGGTCCTGAGGGTCGACGTGCTCGGCGTCGGGCCGGTGGATCTCCAGGTCTCGGGTGACGTCCTGCTGGCCTTCTCGGACGCGCGTGAGGAGTTGGGTGTCTGTTCCCCGTTGAACGGCACCTGCCTTAGTGGACCGCTCACCGGCAGCCCCTGCGTCACCGACGAGGACTGTTCCCGCCGGGTCGTGGACACCGAGATGCTCGCCCTGAACCTGGTGGGGGCGGATCCGCTCATCGGGGACGTGCGCGTGCGGGCCGGCAGCCAGTCCGGCGTGCCACTGCTGCCGACCCTGGGGACCGTGGAGGCCCAAAACTCCACCACCGATTTCCCCGCGCTGGCGACCTTCGACGTGTTCTTCGATGTGGAAGTCTCCCAGGAC
>CBDVAL010000095.1:0-12005 GCA_965371955.1 uncultured bacterium
AGGGGCAGAACGTGTTCCAGGGCGGGGCGGGCGGGCTGGTGCTGGCGAACGTCTCCGGAGGCACCACCACCCTGGCCGATGATCCGCATGTGATACCCGCCATTCACGTCAGCCTCGCCGACGGGAATACCTTGCGCACCTGGCTGGCTTCCGGCTCCGGTCACACTGCGGCCATCACCGGATCCGCCCTGATCACGGATCCCGCGCTCGGCGACATCATGGCCTCGTTCAGCTCGCGCGGCCCCAACAGCAGCTTCGACGTGCTCAAGCCCGACCTTACCAACCCGGGCGTGTCCATCCTGGCCGCCGTGGCCGCCGATTTCTTCGACGAGCCCGGTCTGCCGCCGTACCAGGGCGTGGAGCTGTTCTTCCTCAGCGGCACGTCCATGTCCAGCCCGCACACCGCGGGTTCGGGTGCCCTGGTGCGGGCTCTGCGACCGTCGTGGACACCCCTGCAGGTGAAGTCCGCCCTCATGACCACCGCCCGAACGACCCTGCTCAAGGAGGACGGCATCACCCCCGCGGATCCGTTCGACGTGGGCGCAGGGCGGGTCGATCTCTCCAGGGCTGGAAGGGCAGGTCTGCTCTTTGACGAGAGCCATGCCAACCTGCTGGCGGCCAACCCCTCGCTGGGAGGCGATCCCGCCACGTTGAACATCGCCAGCCTGATGAGCAGCACATGCCCGAACGTGTGCTCCTGGACGCGCACCGCGGAGAGCCCGCTGTCGTCCTCGGTAACCTGGACGGCGTCATTCTCCGGACCCCTCTGGATGACCATCACCGTCGAGCCCTCCAACTTCGTCCTGGCGCCGGGTGCCAGCCAGACTCTGGAGATCGAGGTCGAGGGTGCTGCGCAGGGAACCGTGGGCGTGTGGGGGTTCGGCCAGGTGACGCTCACGCCAGATGACGTCAACGTGCCCGAGGCGCACCTGCCGGTGGTGGTGCTGCCTACCCCGCTGCCTGCTCTGGTGTGGGATGCCAGCCAGGTGGACGATATCTTCGGGAACGTGGACGGCATTGCCGATCCGCACGAGATCATCACCCTTGCCGTGGACCTGAGGAATCTCGGCAACGGCAATGCCAGCAATGTCGTGGGTACGCTCACCAGCGCCACGCCCGGGATCACCATTCTCGACGGCAGCGCCGCGTGGCCGTCCATCGTGGCGTCCGCTGTCCAGGGCTCGCAGAGCCCCCACTTCCGCTTCGAGATCGACGGCAGCGTGCCGTGCGGGACGCTCATCGACTTCGATCTGGACGTGATCACGGCGGAAGGCACGTTCCCCATCTCGTTCCAGCAGGAGGTGGGGCTCAGCGTGGATCCCTCGGGATTCTTTCTCTCCCCGGGTGGGTCCCCGGCCATCCCGGACAACGATCCCACCGGCGTGGAGTCCTCCATCACGGTGTTCGATTCGTTCACCCTCGAGGACATCCAGGTGGTGGTGAACATCACACACCCCCGCATTGGTGACCTGGAGGTGGACCTCACGTCGCCGGGCGGCACCACCGTTCGCCTGCACGATCGCAGTGGCGCCAACAGCGATGACATCATCACGACCTACGACCTGGTCACCGCGTCCGACGGCCCGGGTTCCATGGCGGACTTTGATGGCGAGGACGTGAACGGCACGTGGACCCTCAAGGTGGCGGACGAGGCCGTCAACAACACCGGGCAGATCAACAGCTGGTCGCTGGACGTGGACGGCGTGTTCTCGCTGACCTGCGCTCCGGTGCCGTGCAAGGTGTTCGCCCAGGCCACGGCCACGCCGGGACTGGTGTGTGGCGGGGTACCCTCCACGCTCTCGGGAGTCGGGGCCTTCGAGGTGGGAGAGGACTGCGGCGGAACGCTGGAGTACCGCTTCTCTGACGGAGCCCTGATCCAGGACTGGTCCACTGACCTGGATGCGGTGGTGTTCCCCACGGTGACCACGCCGTACCAGGTGGATGCGCGCGATGCCACCACGCTGGCGGCGGATTCGGCGACGGCGATGGTGAACGTCCTGCCGGGCCCGCAGCCCGCCATCGTGCAGACCCCCGGTGTGCTGTGCAGCGAGGGGGGCAGCGTCGATCTGGATGCCGGCGCCGGCTTCGTCTCCTACTCGTGGGAGGATGATCTGGCCGCGGTGGTGGGGACCTCGCAGGTGCTTGCGCTGGGGCTGGAGGCCTGCGGCAGGACCTACACGGTGACGGTGGAGGGCGTCAACGGCTGCTTCGGGTCGGAACCCCATCCCGTCGTCTGCCAGACATGCACGCCGCCGGAGGTCAGCGGTGCGGGAACCATGGTGCCGTTCCGCATTGGGCTGGACGCCGCCGGGACCATCGAGTTCGAACTGTTGCCGGATCCCGACATGACGTACCACCTGTACCAGGCAGACACGGCGGCCGAGGTCCTCGCCGGGGACTGGACCACCAAGTTCTGTTTGAACTCCCCGTCCCTGGGCACCTTGACCCCCGTCGGTCCCGATACGCTGCGCTGGACGCCGCTGTCTCCGGCGCTGATCTTCGAGGGCCACCTGGTGGTTGTGGCGGAGCACTTCGGCTGGGAGGGGTCTTTCGGGCCGCGCCCCTCTGACGCCGATGGCGTGGGATCCGGGGTAACGATCGTCTGTCCGTGACTTCGACGGTGGACTTTCCGGCCGGGCTTCAGCCGTTGAGGTCGAAGCTTCGCACCAGGCTGTCGGCCACCGCCAGTCCGTCCCGGGTCGGGATGAGACGATCCCCTTGCACGGTCACCAGGCCCCCGGCTGCCATCCGCTGCAGTTGATCTGCGTTGGTAGCGCGAAGGTCCACCCCCCAGCGGCGGCGGATCTGTTCCAGGTCGACGCCGGCGTAGGTGCGCAAGCCGGTCATCAGCGCCTCCAGGGTGAGGGCTTGTGCATCCAGCGTCTCCATCGACTCCACCGGACGGACGCCCTCAACGACCTTCTGTTGCCAGGTGCTGGTCTTGCGGAAGTTCCACCAGCGCCGGTCATCCGTGTGGGAGTGCGCCGAGGGTCCCAGCCCCAGGTAGGGCGAGTGGTCCCAGTACTTCTGGTTGTGGCGTGAGCGATGCTTCATAGCCGCCGCAAACTGGGAGACCTCGTAGCCCTGCATGCCTGACGCATTGAGGTGCCGGTGCGTCAGGTGGAACAGCTCCCCCTGGGCGTCGCGCGACAGCTGCGTCAGCCCGCCGCGCTTCTCCAGGGCCCCGAACCGGGTTCCCGGGTGAATCGTGAGCTGATAGCAGCTGATGTGATCCGCTTGCAACGCCAGCGCACGGTCCAGCTCGTCCTTCCAGTCGGCGGCTGATTGCCCGGGAAGGCCGTAGATCAGATCCATGGAGACGGTCCGGAATCCGGCTTCACGACTCAGCGTCACCGACCGTTCGGCAGATTCCGGATCGTGCAGCCTCCCGAGGAACTCCAACCCTTCACGGTTCAACGCCTGGATCCCCAGGCTCAGCGTGTCGACCCCGAGCTGCCGCCAGGCGGCCACGGACTCGGGCGAGACGTCCTCGGGATTGGCCTCCAGGAAGATGCGCGTGTCGGCAGCCGTATGCAGCCGCGCCCGGGCACGATGGACGATGCGCGCCAGATCTTCCGGCTCCAGGCAGGACGGTGTTCCACCGCCGAAGTAGATGGTGTCGAACTCCAGCGAGCTGTCGGCGTGTAGATCGATCTCCGCCAGCAGGTGCTCGACGAAGGTGCGGCGACGCTCCCGATCTCCGGTACGGACGGCGAAGTCGCAGTAGGGACAGATGCGGACGCAGAACGGAACGTGCAGGTAAAGCCCGGCTGGTGTCAAGTGGGATCCGTCTTGAGGACGGCAATGAACGCCTCCTGCGGGATCTCCACCGCGCCCACGGTTTTCATGCGTTTCTTGCCTTCCTTCTGCTTTTCGAGCAGCTTGCGCTTGCGGGTGATGTCGCCGCCGTAGCACTTGGCGGTGACGTCCTTGCGCAGCGCCTGGATGTTGTCCCGGGCGATGATCTTGCCGCCGATGGCTCCCTGGATGGCCACCTTGAACTGCTGCTTGGGGATGATCTTGGCCAGGCGCTCGCAGTAGTGCAGTGCCCGTTTCCGGGCTTTGTCGCGGTGCACGAGCTGTGCCAGGGCGTCCACCGGCTCACTGTTCACCAGGATATCCACCTTGACCAGATCTGTCTCGCGGTAGTCCATCATCTCGTAGTCGAACGATCCATAACCCTGCGTGATGGACTTGAGTCGGTCGTAGAAGTCGAAGAGAACCTCGGCCAGGGGAAGCTCCGCGGTCATCTCCACACGGCCGGCGGCCAGGTAGCTGAACTTGACGTCGAGGCCCCGCCGTTCCCGGCACAGTTCCATCACGGGGCCGATGTAGCGCTCGGGGATCATCACCGACCCCTTGATGAAGGGTTCCTCGGCGCCTTCGATGAACGTGGGGTCGGGATAGTAGCTTGGATTGTCCACCCAGAGCGTCTTGTCCTTCTGGAGATGAATCAGGTAGCGCACTGACGGTGCGGAGAGCAGCAGTGAGAGATCGTACTCGCGGCGCAGGCGTTCCTGCACCACTTCCAGGTGCAGCAGGCCCAGGAAGCCGCAGCGAAAGCCGTGGCCCAACGCGGCGGAGGAGTCCTTCTCGAAGGTCAGAGCCGCGTCGTTGAGCACCAGCTTGTCCAGCGCCTTGACCAGTTCGGGGTAGTCGTCCGACGACATGGGATAGAGGGACGAGAACACCACGGGCTTGGCCTCCTTGTAGCCCGGCAGCGGCGCCTCGGCGGGGCGGGCGGCGTCGGTGAGGGTGTCGCCCACGGTGACGTCGCGCACGGCCTTGATCCCCGCCAGCAGATAGCCCACGGAACCGGCCGCCAGCTCCTTCCCCGGCAGCCGCGTCAGGCCCAGGCGGCCCACCTCCTCCACGTCATACTCCTTGCCGCTGTTCATGAACCGCAGGCGCTGGCCGGCCTTCAACATGCCTTCCTTGACCCGACAGAACAGCACCACGCCGCGGTAGGTATCGTACTGGGCGTCGAACAACAGCGCCCGTGTGGGCGCGTCGATATCGGTGTCCGGCGCGGGCAGGCGCTGCACGATGGCCTCGAGGACATCCTCGATACCGGTGTTCTCCTTGGCCGAGCAGCACACGGCGTCCGACGAGTCCAGCCCCAGGTCCTCCTCGATCTCCTCCTTGACCCGTTCGACGTCGGCCGACGGCAGATCGATCTTGTTGATCACGGGCACCAGGTCCAGGTCGAACTCCAGGGCCAGGTACATGTTAGCCACGGTCTGGGCCTCCACTCCCTGCGATGCGTCGATGAGCAGCAGCGCGCCCTCGCACGACATGAGCGAGCGCCGCACCTCATGGGAGAAGTCCACATGGCCGGGTGTATCGATGAGGTTCAGATCGTAGGTCTCCCCGTCGGCAGCCGTGTAGTGCAGCGCGATGGAGTTGCTCTTGATGGTGATCCCGCGCTCCCGCTCGATGTCCATGGAGTCGAGGATCTGATCCCGGAACTTGCGCTTGTCCACGGCGCCGCAATGCTGGATGAGACGATCCGCCAGCGTGGATTTGCCGTGGTCGATGTGGGCGATGATGGAGAAGTTGCGAATCTTGCTCATTACCTGTCTACACCTGTCCTGTGGAGCCAGCCCACACACTACACCTTTCCGAAACCTGGCGAATGAGAGGGCCCAGCTTTACTTCTGGCTCATTCAGACATATGATTCAAGCAAACGTTTGCATGGAGGTGCGGTGAGCACTCAAGCGGAGCCGGCGAGGGCGGGAGATACCAAGGAGCGTATCCTCGACAGTGCGGAAAAACTCTTTGCTGATAAGGGTTTCGATGGAGCGTCCCTGCGCGGCATCACGTCCGGTGCGGGGGTCAACGTGGCGGCGATTCATTACTACTTCGGCTCCAAGGAGGCGCTGCTTCAGGCCGTTCTGGCTCGCCGGCTGGAACCCATCAACCGACGCCGCATCGAGCTTCTGGACCGGCTGGAGGGCGACTCCTGCGATCCACCGCCCGGCATGAGGATGCTGCTGCGAGCCTTCGTGGAGCCTCCCCTGCGCGAGATCCGCCGGCTCGGCGCGGCAGGCGAGCAGTTCGTCCGGCTGGCCAGCCGGGCGCACTCCGAGGCCAATCCGCAGGTGCGGGCCGTGTTCCTGCCGCTGTTCCAGGAGGTGGTGGGGCGCTTCATGGCCGCCTTCCGGCGTGCCCGGCCGGACATGGGCGACGACGAACTGCACTGGAAGTTCCACTTCCTCGTGGGAAGCATGGCGCACCTGCTGTCCTGGGGGCGGCATGAGGAGTGTGCCGCCATGCTGGGCGGAGACACGCCGGTGGTGGCCGACCCGGACAAGCTCCTGCAGGCCATGGTGGCGTTCTGCACGGCCGGCATGTCGGCGCCCGTGCCCGAGGACGAGGAAGGAGCCTTGCGGTGAGAACGGTCGCTCTGGTCTTCTTCCTACTGCTTGTAACCGGGTGCGCCGGGGTCCCACGGCTGCGGACCTCCCCGGAGGACGTGGAAGTTCCGCCGCAGTTCCAGGCGGCGCCGCCGCATGCGCCGCAGGTGCCCACCGACTGGTGGGAGGACTTCGGCGACGCGGCGCTGTCGCAGGCGGTGATGGCGGCACTGGAGCATAACCAGGATCTACACGCCGCCGCCGCGCGGGTGGATCGCGCCCTGGCGGAGGCGCGCATCGCCGGCGCCGACCTCAAGCCCGCCGTGGGCGTGGGCATGGGCGCCGGACGCCGCCGGCAGATCTTCATCGGCTTTCCGATCCCCGGAGCCGAGAGCGAGGTGCTCGCCACCCAGTCCACCAACCTGGGCGCATCCGTGGGCATCTCCTGGGAGGCCGACCTGTGGGGGCGCCTGCGGGCCTCCGCCCGCGCCGCCGTGGCCGATGCACAGGCCGCTGACGCCGACTACCACGCGGCGCAGCTCTCCCTCTCCGGCCAGACGGCGAAGGCCTGGCTCGCCGCCGCGGAGATCGGACAGCAGCTCGACCTGGCGCGGCACACCGTGGACAGCTGGCGCGCCGCGTACGAGCAGGTAAACCAGCGCTATCGACGCGGACTGCGATCGCCCCTGGACGTCCGGCTGTCCCTGGCCAACCTCGCCAGCGCCGAGGCGGTGGTGGAGGTGCGGCGGCGCCAGCAGGATGCGGCGCTGCGGCAGCTGGAGATCCTGCTGGGCCGCTACCCGGGGCGGCGGATCCAGGCGCCCGAGGCGCTGCCCGGCGCGCCGGCTGCCATTCCGGGCGGCCTGCCCGCCGAGCTGGTGGGACGCCGCCCGGACCTGGTGGCTGCCGAGCGCCGTCTGGCCGCGGCCGACGAGCGCTTCGTCGTGGCCAGGCGGTCGCTCTATCCGCGCCTCACCCTCACCGGTTCCGGCGGCACGGCCAGCCAGGCGCTCAGCGATCTGGTGGATTACGACTTCCACGTCTGGAGCATTGCCGCCAACCTGCTGCAGCCTGTGTTCCAGGGTGGACGACTGCGCGCCGGAGTGGATCGCGCCCGGGCGGGGGCCGAGGAGGCCCTCCAGTCCTACGCCGCAGCCGCGCTGCGGGCGTACGCGGAGGTGGAGACCGCGCTGGCCGCCGACGAACATCTGTCCCGGGAGGTGGAGCGGCTGGCCGAGTCTGCGCAGCATTCCGCAGCCGCCACCAAGCTGGCCGAGGACCGCTACCGCTCCGGGCTGGAGGACTACGTCACCGTACTCGACGCGCAGCGGCGCGAGTTCACCAGCCAGTCGGCGCACATCGCGGCGTATCAGAACCGCCTGGAGAACCGTGTAGATCTCTACCTGGCGCTGGGGGGGGGCTTCCAGCGGCCGGACACCATTCCGATACCAGGGCGCGACGTGAGGGCCGTGGCCTCGCGCCGTGATCCCGGAGAGTCTCATCCATGAGCGCCATCACTCGCTATGTCCTTCCGCTCCTGATCCTCCTTGCCGCCGGGCTCGGCGCGTTCGCCATCTTCATCTCGAAGCCGGCGCCGGAGACCCGAGCGCCCGAGTTCAAGCCGCCGCTGGTGCGGGTCCACCTGGTGGAATTGCAGGAAGTGCAGCTCAAGGTACGAAGCCAGGGGACCGTGGCCCCGCGCACCGAGAGCCAGCTGGTCCCGGAGGTCTCGGGTCGTGTGCTGCGTGTCTCGCCGGCCTTCGTCGTGGGCGGGTTCTTCGAGGAGGGCGACAGCCTGCTGGAGATCGATCCGTACGATTACCGCCAAGCCCTGGTGCAGGCGCGCTCCCGGGTGGCACAGGCGCGGCTGCGGCTTGCACAGGAGGACGCAGAGGCCGAGGTGGCACGGCGCGAGTGGGTGGAACTGGGCAGCGGCGAGGCCACGCCGCTCACGCTGCGCGAGCCCCAGGTGGAAGATGCCCGTGCCGCGCTGCAGGCGGCGGAGGCGGGGCTGCAGCAAGCACAGCGCGATCTCGACCGCACCGTGGTCAAGGCACCGTATGCCGGGCGGGTGCGCGACAAGCGCGTGGACGTGGGTCAGTACGTGACCCGAGGAACGGCGATGGCGACGTTGTACTCCGTGGACGCTGCCGAGGTGCGCTTGCCGCTGCCCGACTCCGAGCTGGCCTACCTGGACCTTCCCCTGGACTACCGCGGCGAGGATGCCGCGCGACGTGGTCCCGAGGTGATGCTGCATGCCGAGTTCGGTGGCACCGTCCATCGCTGGGCCGGACGCGTGGTGCGCACCGAGGGTGAGATCGATCCGCGCAGCCGTATGGTGCATGTGGTGGCACAGGTGAATGACCCTTACAGCCGCGACGGGGATCGGCCGCCGCTGGCGGTGGGGATGTTCGTGGAGGCCGAGCTCCTTGGCCACATCGCCCGGGACGTGGCGGTGCTCCCCCGGCAGGCGCTGCACACCGGCGATGTGGTCTGGACGGTGGATGAGGAGGATCGCCTGCACTTCCGCGATGTCAACGTGTTCCGTGCCCAGGGAGATCAGGTACTGATCTCCTCCGGGCTGGCGCAGGGGGAGCGGGTTTGCCTGTCCTCCCTGGAGGCCGCCACCGACGGCATGCGCGTGCGCGTCGCCGGTGAGGACGGTGATGTGCAGCTGTCCTCGGTTTCCGAGGACGTTCCATGAAGGGCGCCATCGCATGGTTCGCCAACAACTCCGTCGCCGCCAACGTGCTGATGGTGGTGATCCTCGTCGCCGGCGCCTCGAGCCTCATGAACATGAAGCAGGAGGTGTTCCCGGAGGTTGACCTCGACCTCATCCGCGTGTCCGTGGACTATCTCGGCGCCGCGCCGGAGGAGGTGGAGGACGCGGTGTGCGTGCGCATCGAGGAGGCCATCCAGGGGCTCGACGGCATCAAGAAGATCACCTCCAGCGCGCGCGAGGGCAAGGGCACGGTGGTCGCAGAGCTGGCAATGGGAGCGGATAGCTCCAGCGTGCTGGACGATATCAAATCCCGGGTCGATGCCATCGACACCTTTCCGGAGGAGACCGAGAAGCCGGTCATCGCGGAGATCACCAACAAGCGCCAGGTCATCGACCTGGCGGTGTGGGGCGAGGTGGATCGCAAGGTCCTGAAGGTGCTGGCCGAGGGCCTGCGCGACGACCTGGCCGCCATGCCCGGCATCACCATCGTCGAGCTGAGCAACGCTCCGCCGTACGAGATCTCCATCGAGGTCTCGGAGTTCTCCCTCCGTCGACATGGCCTGACCTTCGACGAGGTGGCGCAGGCGGTGCGGCGGTCGTCCGTGGACCTGCCCGGGGGATCCATCAAGACCGAAGGGGGGGAGATCCTCCTGCGCACCAGCGGCGAGGCGGAGGTGGCGCGGCAGTTCGAGGAGCTGGTGCTGCGCACGCGCCGGGACGGCACGCGGTTGCGGTTGGGCGATGTGGCGCGTGTGGTGGACGGGTTCGCCGAGACGGACCAGTTCTCGCGCTTCGATGGCAAGCCGGCCATCCAGCTGCAGGTGTTCCGCACCGGCGATCAAGGCGCGCTGAACATCGTGACCCAGGTGAACGAGTTCATCGAGAAAAATGAGGGACGCCTGCCGGAGGGCGTCCACCTGACCACATGGCAGAACCAGGCCAAGGTCCTGCGCGACCGGCTGGACCTGTTGATCCGCAACGGCATCGCCGGCCTCATCCTGGTGTTCATCAGCCTGGCGCTGTTCCTGCGCTTCCGGCTGGCGTTCTGGGTCAGCCTCGGCATCCCGCTGTCATTCCTCGGCGCGGCGTGGATGATGCCCTGGATGGGCGTCTCCGTGAATCTCATCTCGCTGTTCGCTTTCATCGTGGTCCTGGGGATCGTGGTGGACGATGCCATCGTGGCCGCCGAGAACATCTACTCGCAGCAGCGACGCCACGGAGACGGCTTGCGCGGCGCGGTGGAGGGAACCCAGGAGATCTCGATGCCGGTGATCTTCGCCGTGCTCACCACGGCGGCCGCCTTCTTCCCGCTGATGATGGCCGACGGCATCATCGGCAAGATCATGCGCGTGATCCCGCTCATCGTGATCCCCTGCCTGCTGTTCTCGCTGGTGGAGTCGTTGTTCATCCTGCCGGCGCACCTGCGGCACATGGAGAAGAACGGCGAGCGTCGCAAGGGCCCCTGGCTACGGTTCCAATCCCTGTTCTCCGGGGGGCTGCTGTGGGTGGCCCACAAAGTCTACCGCCCCGCCCTCGATCTGGGACTGCGTTACCGCTATCTGACCCTGGCCGTCGGCACGGCGGTGCTGGTGCTGACGGCGAGTTTCGTGGGCGGAGGCTGGATCAAGTTCACGTTCTTCCCCAGCGTGGAGGCCGACTACATCTCCGCCACGCTCACCATGCCGCAGGGAACGCCGGCTTCCGTCACCTCGGAGAAGCTGCTGCGCTTCGAGGCCAGCGCGGAGCGCCTGCGCCGCGAGACGATGGACGCCACCGGCGAGGATCCCTTCCAGCACCTGGTGACCAGCATCGGCTCACAGCCCTACACCACGCTGCAGCGCCAGAACGGCGGCCGGATGGAGGGCCTGCGCTCGGCAGGGCATCTGGGGGAGGTGGTCATCGAGCTGCTGCCGGGCGAACAGCGCAACTCCTCCAGCGAGCAGTTGATGCGGCGCTGGCGCGAAACCACCGAAGCCATTCCCGATGCCGTGGAGGTGGTGTTCACCGCCAGCATGTTCTCTGCCGGGGACGATGTGGACATCCAGCTCACCGGCTCGAACATCGGCGATCTGCGAGCCGCGGCGGCGGCCGTCAAGTCACGGTTGGCCGTGTATCCCAACGTCTACGAGATCGCCGACTCGTTCCGCGAGGGCAAGAAGCAGATCGAGATGGACATCCGGCCGAAGGCGGAAGCGCTGGGGCTGACGCTGTCTGACCTGGGTCGCCAGGTGCGACAGGCGTTCTACGGCGAGGAAGCCCAGCGCATTGTCCGCGGCCATGAGGACATCCGCGTCATGGTGCGCTATCCGGAGAGCGAGCGCCGTTCGCTGGGCAACCTGGACGAGCTGCGCATCCGCACGCCCGAGGGGGCCGAGGTGGCGTTCGCCGATGTGGCGACGGTGCGCCACGGCCGCGGGTTTGCCACCATCACACGTGTGGATCGCCGCCGGTCCGTCAACGTCACCGCGGATGTGAACGATCATGAGGGGGCCACCGCCACCGAGATCCTCACCGACATGGTGACCGGAGTGCTGCCCGAGATCTTGTCCGAGTATCCGGGTATCGCCTATTCGCTCGAGGGCCAGAGCGCCGAGCAGCGCGACACCATGGGCAGCCTGATCCGTGGGTTCCTCATCGCCGCCGTCGTTATCTTCGCCCTCCTTGCCGTGCCGCTGCGATCGTACATTCAGCCGCTGATCATCATGCTGGCCATCCCGTTCGGCCTGGTGGGGGCGGTCTGGGGCCATGTGATCATGGGGATGCACCTCACCATCATGAGCATGTTCGGCATCGTCGCCCTTTCGGGCGTGGTGGTCAACGACAGCCTGGTCATGGTGGATTTCCTCAATCGCTACCGCACGCGGGCGGGCAGCTTGTTCGACGCCATCCGGGACGCCGGGGTGCAGCGCTTCCGGCCCATCATGCT
>CBDVAL010000096.1:0-11975 GCA_965371955.1 uncultured bacterium
GTCACCTCCTGGTGCCCATCCAGTCCTCCTACTTTGCCCTGGAGGGGACGGATGATCTTCTCGAGACGGTGGAGAAAGTGAAGTCCCGACCCAATCCGGACCTCGAGCTCCTGGGTGTGGTCATCACCCTGCACGACAAACGCACCGTCCTGGGACGGGACATCAAGCAGCAGATCACCAAGGTTTTTGGAGACAAGGTGTTCGATACGGTGATCACCAAGAACGTCCGGCTCGAGGAGAGTCCGGCCTATCGGGAATCGATCTTCACTTACGCGCCGGACTCGAGCGGCGCCCTGGACTATTACAAGCTGTCGGAGGAGGTCATGAAACGTGTCTAGACCACGCGGGCTACCCAAGACATCACGCATGAGGCATGACGAACACTTCGTGGAGGCCCTGATCTCTCCTCGCGGCGAGACGGTGGGGCACATGGTGGACCTCGATCGGCTGGTGCCCAATCCGGATCAACCCCGCAAGGAATTCCACGCCATCGAGGAACTGGTCAACTCCGTGAAGGAGCAGGGTGTGCTTGCCCCTATCTTGATTCGCGCCCTGGAAGACGGGCGGTTCCAGGTGGTGGCAGGGGAGCGTCGCTTCCGCGCCTGCCAGGAGGCGGGGTTACGGCAGATCCCTTGCATCGAGATGGAGGTGGACGATCACGGCGTGCTGGAGCTCTCCCTGGTGGAGAACATACAGCGGCGTGACCTGTCGGCTTTCGAGGAGGCGGACGCCATCGCGGAGTTGTTCGAGACGCACGATTACACGCACGAGGTCATCGCGCGCAAGCTTGGAAAGTCACGCTCGAGTGTGACGGAGATGCTGACCATCGCAACAATGCCTAAAGCAATTCGTGAAGAGTGTCGGCATGCCGACATCATGGCGAAGTCGATGCTCCTGGAGATCGCGAAGTGTCCGGACGCTGCGACGATGCTCGAACTGGTGCGAAGCATCCGCGACCAGGGCTTGCAGCGCGCGGACGCACGACAGATCAAACGTGCGCACAAGGAGACGCCGGATCGTCCACGGCCGTTCGTGTTCCGGTTCCAGCCGGACGATGGCGAGTACCGCATCAACCTCCAGTTCCGCAAGCACGAGGTGGATCGGAGCGAGGTGATCGCGGCGTTGCGGGACCTGATCCGTCGCCTGCAAGAAGAGGACGAAGGGTAACCACCATCCGGGAGGTGACCGCGTTGAACAAGAAGGTTCAAAGGCGTCAAGCAAGGGTGCGTCACGCGCGGCGGGAAGAGATCTTGCAGGCTGGACGTCAATGGTCCGGGGCAGGCATGGCCGAGCCCGAGACCGGCGAGGTGCTGCCGGCAACTGAGGCTGAGGCTGAGGCGGAGGGAAAGGTTCGGGGCACCAAGCGCGATCGGGATCTGCGCTAGCTCTGGCCGGGCTCAGGGCCGGGTGCCGTCGCTGAGGCGAGCCCATCGAGGATCCGCGGTGGAACCGGGGCGGATCGGCCGGATCCGGGAGATCTTGCCAGGTTTACATAAGATACCTTATCGGACTCAAACCGGCTCCGTGGGATCAGTGCCTTTGGCCTGTCACGAACAAACCGCGGTGGCCCCAGGTTATCGGACTCACATCCTGCTCCGGCGATCAGTGCTTTCGGGCTGTATGGCGCTCAGACGCGCGCTTCCTCCGCCCTTTCTTGACAGGCCCTGAGGGCCGTCGCTACCATCCCGGCAAGCGTGCCTATCCCGGCGCGCCGCACCGCCACCTCTCCTGGACAAGAGATGGGACGCATTCAGCGCTACATCTTCCGTGAGTTTCTGGGGCCGGCCCTGCTGGGTCTCGGGGTCTATACCTTCCTGTTCATCGTGAAGCTGCTGTTCGACCTGGCGGAACTGGCCATCCGCCGCCAGGTGCCCATGGCTCTCCTGGGCCAGTTCCTGCTTCTGGCCCTGCCGAGGCTCCTGGCCATCACGGCACCCATGGCCGTCCTGCTGGGGATCATGGTGGGCATGGGGCGCCTGTCCAGCGACCAGGAGATCACCGCTCTGCGCGCCGCGGGCGTGTCCTACCTCCATATGCTCGTGCCGGCGCTCTGGCTCGGTCTCGGGGCCGCGCTCCTGGTGGCCTACGACACCCTGGTGATCATCCCACGGGCAAGCTTCGAGCAGCATCGGCTGAACGCGGAGGTGCTGCTCTCCGGCGACGTGAGCCGCGGACTGAAGCCCGGGGTGTTCTATGAAGAGATCCCCGATGTGCTGCTCTACGCCGAGCGCGTCGATCGCGATGGGCGCCTCGGTGGCGTCCTCCTGGTGCAGAAACAGTCCAACAACACGATGCGCCTCACCCTGGCCCGCGAGGCGCACATCGAGCAGGAGGGCGAGACCGGCCGCATCCGCTTCCTTCTCCGGGACGGCGAGAGCCATTCGACTCTCCCCGGCCAGAGCCAGCAGTACGAACGCAGTCGCTTCCAGGAGGAACTCCTGGTGCGTCCACCCGATCCGTCGCTCCTCAGGGTCGCCAACCGATTGCGCGGTGGTGAGCGACGCACCTATCGCGAGCAGACCACCGCCGCGCTGGCGGAGAGGCTACGCAGCCCCGCGGGCTCGCCCGGGGCACTGTCCGCCAAGCGCAGACCCCGGGCGGTGCTCGAGCTCCATCGGCGCTTTGCGCTCCCCGCCGCCAGCATGCTGTTCGCCCTGCTGGGGTTTCCTCTGGGGATCGTCACCCGTCGCGGGGGCCGCTCCAGCGGGTTCGCCCTGAGCATCCTCGTCGTCCTCGGATACTGGCTCGTCGCCACCGGGGCGGAGAATCTGGTGACCGGCGGAGCCATCGCGGGCTGGCTTGCGGCGTGGCTGCCCAACATGATCTGCCTGAGCCTCGGCCTCTGCCTGCTGGCGTGGCTGGCCCGGGATCGACGCCTGCCCGCAGTCTGGAACACCTTGCAGGCGCGCCTCCGGCAACGGCGCCGGCAGCGCGGGAGGGCGGAAACCAACATCCGCCGCCGGCGCAGGGCGGCTGCAGGGGGCGGCCTGTTCTCCGGCCGTCTGGACCAGTATCTCGTCCATCACTATTTGAGGGCCTTCTTCCTGGTCCTGGCCTCGTTCTACGTCATCTATCTCCTCGCGGATCTGCGCAGCCTGCTGGACGACATCAGCGACCACCCCGGTGTCACCTACTCCCTTGTGGCGCGCTATTTCGCCAACGCCACCCCCAGCATGGTCCTCAACGGGTTGCCGCTGGCGGCCCTGTTCGCGGCCCTTCTCTCCCTCGGCATCCTGGAGCGCAACAACGAGCTCCTCGCCATGAAGGCCGCGGGGATCAGCCTGTACCGTGTATCCGTCCCGGTGCTCGGCGTCGCGGTCGTCCTCTGCGTGGCGCACTTTTTCATCTCGGATCACGTGCTTCCCGCCACCAATACACGTGCCGCCGAGCTGCGGGCAAAGATCCGCAATGTTCAGCCGTCCTCCACCCTGGGGCCGCGCCAGTGGGTATTCGGACAGGATCGCCGGCTCTACAACTTCACCCTCTATCGCCAGAGGACCAGCAAGTACAGCGGCCTCTCCGTGTTCCAGCTATCGCCGGACGGATTGCGTGTGGAGGAGCGGATCGAGGCCCTCGCCGCCCACTACGAGGACGGCGAGTGGGTGATGGAGGAGGGTTGGGTGCGGGATTTCCGCGGCGGGAAGGAGACCTTCCGGACCTTCCAGGAGGAGCGCTTCCGGTTTCCCGAGGGGCCGGACTACTTCCGCCGTGGTGTCCGTCCGCCACAGCAGATGTCCTTCGGACGCCTGAAGCGTTACATCACCAGCCTGCGTCAGGCCGGCTACGATGTGCAGGCACTCAGCGTGGCGTTGCACGAGAAGGTCTCCACGGCGGCGGTACCGTTCGTCCTCGTGCTCCTGGGGATCCCCTATGCGTTCCGGGCCGGGCGCCGGGGCGCGCTGGCCGGCGCCGGGCTCGCGCTGGGACTCGCGGTGGTCTACTACATCTTCCTGGCCACCTTCCGGCAACTGGGGGCCATCGGCCTCATGCCGCCCATCGTGGCCGCCTGGTCGCCCGACCTGCTGTTCTCCGGTGTGGGGATCTTCCAGATGCTGTCGCTGCGCACCTGAGCGGCGTCAATCCGGCGCCACTCCCATCTCCCTCAGGCGTTGCCGGATGGCCGGCTGGTCGGGTACCAGGGCCAGCGAAGCCCGATACTCGCGAATGCCCTGCTCGCGCTCCCCCGCCGCCAGATACGCCGCAGCCAGCGTGTTGCGTACCTGGGGAAGGTCCGGGTTCAACTCCAGAGAGCGCTCCAGGTACGGGATGCCCTCCTCGTGCCGCCCGCGCCGCGACAGTGTCGCACCCAGGTTCACCAGGGCGGAGAAGTAGCGTGGATTCAAGTTCACCGCGCGTCTCAGCTGCTCGATGCCGCGCTCATCCTGCCCCGCACGCAGATAGGCGAGGCCCAGATTGTGGCGCGCATCGGCGTAGTCGGAGCGCAGCGCGATCGCCTTCTGGAGTTCCTCCATCTCCCGTTCGAACTCCCCCATCCGCCCGTAAACCGCCCCCAGGTTGTTATGGGCATCGGGATAGTTCGGGTCCAGTTCGAGGGCGCGCTGGAACTCGGCGATGGCCTCTGCGTACTTGCCCTGCTGGTAGTAGAGGCTCCCCAGGTTCAGTCTCACCTTCGGGTGATCCGGGGACTTCTTCAGCGCCTTGCGATAGAGGGCGATGGCCCCATCCAGGTCGCCCCGGTCCTGGTAGAGCAGCGCCAGGTTGTTGTACGAGCCGACGAAGGTGGGATCCGCCTCCATCGCCTGCCCGTAGAGCACCTCGGCCTCCTGCAACCGGCCCAGTTGTTTCAGCACGTTGCCGAGGTTGTTGTAACCCTCACCGTAGTCCGGGTCCACCTCCGTGACCCGTTGGTAGAACCTGATCGCCTCATCCCAGCGTTCCTGGCGCTCGTAGAGGATGCCCAGCGAGTTGAGGACATCGGCGTTGTTGGGCTCGATCTCCAGGGCGCGGAGGAAGTGGGCTTCGGCCTGCTGGATGTCTCCCCTCTCCATGTAGATATTGCCCACCGAGTTCTCCACCTCCTGCGAGGTGGGATCGCGCCGCAGGACGTCCTGGAACACCACCAGCGCCTCTTCGGTGTCCCCCTGGAACAGGTAGGAACGGCCCAGGTTGATGCGCGCCACCAGGAACTGCGGCTCCGATTCCAGGGCCGCAAGGAACTCCTCCGCCGCCTCCTCATGGCGCCCCTGGTTCATGAGCAGGACGCCGCGATTGTTGTGCGAGTTGCTCCCGACCTGGCTGAGGTAGCCCAGCGCCGTGAGCTTGGAGACGATGGTGGCATCCGCGTCCGAGTGAATCGGCTCGGCCGGGCCCTCCCTGCCCTGGGGGTCCTCATAGGTTCGCAGCGAGCCCGCGGGAAGGCGGCCGAGAAAGCCCGGCTGGAAGGCCTCCTCCAGGGTACGACCGTCCATGTCGTCCGCCCGTGGGAGCCCGAACAGGGCCAGGATGGTGGGCGCGAGATCCGCCACCGAGATGTCCTCGATGACCCCCTGGCGGAACGCCGGTCCGTGCAGGATCAGAATGCCGTACTTGCGATGCCATTCCGCGGCCTTGCCTCCGCCGATACGGGCGTCCTCCAGAGGGCGATTGCTGCCGTGGCGAAAGCCGTGATCGGAGGCGATGATCACGTTGACCTCCTCCCCGCCGAACTCCTGCAGCAGGTCTCCGAGCAACTCATCCTGGTAGCGATAGAACTCGTCCACCGCACGGCCAAAGCGCTCGACGTTCTCCTCGGCCACCACCTCCAGCCGTGGGGGTCGGAACTGCATGAAGAGGTGCGACGTGGTGTCCAGTCCCTCATAATAGATCGCCTGGAACGGCACCGGCCGGCGGCGGAACAGGTGATGCGCCACACCGTCGTAGGTACGCGTGGCAGCCAGAATGGCGCGGAACTCCTCTACCCGGCCGCGCGCATCGTCATCCAGGCCCGCCAGGCCGTCCTCCGGCAGGTCCAGAAAGCGTTCCATCTCCGCGACGGTGATCTCCTCCGGCCGCACCCGCAACGACTCCACTTCCTGGAACAGCTCCGGCGGGTAGACCGCGCTGGGACGGTCGACCTCGCCGGTGTCGCCCATGCCGAAGAGCTGATAGGCGAGACGGTCGGAGACCATGTAGCCCTCCACCGTCTCCGGGGGCCAGGTGGCCCACCAGGCGATGACCCCCACCGCTGCCCCATTCTCCGAGAGGATGTTCCAGATCCCCTTGGCACGCCGCAGGTTGCTGGTCACCGGGACCTGCTGTCCGGTGCGTGAGTCCACGGCGAGAAAGTCGACGATGCCGTGCTTCTCGGGCAGCTTGCCCGTGGCCACCGTGGTCCAGATCACCGGCGACAGCGTGGGAGAGATGGTGCGCAGCTTGGCCCTCACGCCACCCTCCACCAGGCGGGAGAAATTTGGCAGATCGCCGCGCTCCATGAGGGGGTCCATCAGTGACCAGTCGGCCGAGTCGATGCCGATGAACAGCACCCGGACCCCGCTGTCGGCTTGCAGCTCTTGCCGTGCCAGCGGCGCCGGCAGGTTCCCGGCCACCACGCGCCATACCGCGACGCCCTCCAGACTCAGTCCGGCCCGGCCGAGAACCTCGGAGAGCACGCCGCCCAGCGAGCGCTCGAGACGGTAGCGGTTCGCCCCGGCAATCTCTTCAAACTCGTTGCGGCCCACCTCGTCACGCACCGCCTCCATGATCCGCGGACTCAGCCAGGACCGCTCGAAGTCGTAGCCCAGGAGCTTGTGCATATCGAGCACTCGCTCGGGTTGCAAGCGATAGGAGATCTCCAGTTCCACCCCCACGGCGGATCCATCCCGGGTCTCCAGAGGGTGGCCGTGCGGCCCGTCCAGCGCCAGGCTCAACTCCACCCGGCCTTCCGGGTAGCGGTAGGTCGTGAGTAGGCCTGCCGGCACGACGTGCCAGCCCACGGGCAGCACCCGGGGCGACCACTTGAGGAAGGGAGAGTCCAGCACGACGATCTGCCCGCGGGGCGGGACATTGCGGAGTGAGAGACCCAGGTATAGCAGCGCCAGTGCGGCAATCCCCGCCACCCACCAGCGTCTGCCTGCCGCACCTGCTCTCATGTTCGGGAAACCTCGACGGACACCACCGTGCGTGTGCCGGCATCCCCGGGTTGCAAGGCGACGTGGGTTGGGATCAGGCCTTCATGTCCGCGGCGCGGTGTGTCCGCTCCCACGTGAAGCCTTTCCCTTGCCGCCCGAAGTGGCCGTACGCAGCCGTGGGCCGGTAGACGGGACGACGTAGATCCAGGTATTCGATGATCTTCGCCGGCGTGAGTGGGAACATCTCGCGTACCATCTCCACCAGCCGGGTCTCCTCTACCTCGCCCGTGCCGAACGTGTCCACATGCACGGAAACCGGATCCGCCACACCGATGGCGTAGGCCAGCTGGACCTCTACGCGCTTCGCCAGTTCGGCGGCCACGATATTCTTCGCGATGTGCCGCGCCATGTAGGAGGCCGACCGATCCACCTTGGTGGGGTCCTTGCCGGAGAAGGCGCCGCCGCCGTGCTTCCCCATGCCGCCATAAGTGTCCACGATGATCTTGCGGCCGGTCAGCCCCGTATCGCCTTGCGGGCCGCCCACCACAAAGCGCCCGGTGGGGTTGATGTGGAACCCGGTGTTCTTGTCCAGCAGTTGCTCGGGGATGACCTCGCGGATGACGTGCTTCTCGATGCCGGCGCGCAGTTCCTCGGTGGTCACGGCGTCATCATGCTGCGACGACACCACAACGGCCTCGACGCGTACCGGACGGCCCTGGTCGAACTCCACCGTGACCTGCGACTTGCCGTCCGGCCGCAGGTAAGGGAGGGTGCCGTCACGACGCACCTCGGTGAGCCTCATGCACAGCTTGTGGGCCATGGTGATGGGCAGCGGCATCAGTTCCGGCGTATCGTCGCAAGCGTAGCCGAACATCAGGCCCTGGTCGCCGGCGCCGCCGGTCTTCACCCCCCTGTCGATGTCGCCGGACTGGCGATCCACGGTGCAGATCACCGCGCAGGTGTTGCCGTCGAAGCCATAGCTCGCGTCGTCATAGCCGATATCGCAGATGGTCTTGCGAGCGACGTCCGGGAAGTCGATGACGGCTTTGGTGGTAATCTCGCCGGCAATGAGCGTCAGCCCGGTGGTGACCAGCGTCTCGCAGGCCACCCGCCCTTGCGGGTCGTCCTCCAGGACGGCGTCCAGGATGGCATCGGAGATCTGGTCGGAAATCTTGTCCGGATGTCCCTCGGTGACGGACTCCGAGGTGAAAAGGTGACGATGGTTCAGGCCTGACATGCTGTCTCCTCCGGGCAAAGCCACGGGCGGGATGATGAACAATGAGAACCTACAAGGACCCTCCAGCGTACCAGCCCGGCCCGGCGCTGTAAAGCTTCAACAGGGTGCGGAAAAACTCCGTGAAGTGCCCTGTCAGAGGCCGCGGACACGGAACACCACCGAGCCGACGCCCAGGAGGCCCTCCACGGCGGCGGTGAGTTCCGTGCTCGGGTTCACCTTGAGGTCGGGGTCGGCCTTCAGCGTCAGGGCGAAGGCGCCGGGTCGGTCGAGTCGCAGGTAGACCGGACAATGGCCGGGAAAACCTGCGAGCATGGCGTGCAGCTTGCGCGCCTCCTCCGCTCCCACGGCCGGGGCTTGCATGCGGATGAGCAGGGCATCCGCCTGTTGCTGCCGGGCGTCCTCGAGGCGAATCATGTGCGTGACGATGAGCCGGGAGCGGCCCTCATCCGATTCCACCTTGCCCTTCACCAGCACCGCCACGTCATCGGCCAGCAGCTCCTGGAGGTTCTTGTAGGCCTCGGGGAATACCAGCGTCTCCACCACACCCTCGAGGTCCTCCAGCGTGAACACGGCCATCCAGTCGCCCTTGCGCGTCTTGCGAGGTTTCAGCGCGGTGATGATCCCGCCGATGGTAACTTCGGCGTCCGGAACGTCACTCTCGAGATTGCGCGTGTTGCGGCTGGAGAACTCCTGCAGGATGTCGCGGTAGTCGGCCAATGGATGGCCGGTGACGTAGAAGCCGAGGGTCTCCTTCTCATACGCCAGCAGCTCGCGATCGGTCCAGGGCTCCGCCTGCGGGAGCAGATCCGCCGGCGCGGCTCCGTCCGCCGCCTCGTCAGGTGACTCGAACAGTGCCGCCTGCCCCGTCTCCTGCTCCTCGCGGTAGCGCCGCGCTGAGTCCAGGGCCTGATCCACCGCCTTGATCAGGCGCGCACGTACCAGGCCGATGGAGTCGAACGCCCCCGCCTTGATGAGCGATTCCAGCGCCCGCTTGTTCACCTGGCGTGTGTCCACCTCGCGGCAGAACTGGTGCAACGAGTGGAACGAGCCCACCTCGCGGCGGGCGCGTAGAATGCTCTCCACGGCCCCCTGCCCCACGTTCTTCACCGCCGAGAGCCCGAAGCGGATCACGCCGTCTTCCACCGCGAAGTCCATGTCGGAGGAGTTGATATCCGGTGGCAGGACCTGGATGTCCATCTCCCGGCACTCGTTGATGTATTGCACCAGCTTGTCGGTGGTGTCCTTCTCGGTGGTGAGCAGGGCCGCCATGAAGTGCACCGGATGGTGCGCCTTGAGATAGGCGGTGCGGAACGCCACCAGCGCGTAGGCCGCCGAGTGGCTGCGGTTGAACCCGTAGCCGGCAAAATGCTCCATGAGTTCGAACACCTTGCCCGCCACCTTCGGGTCCACCGAGTGGGCCTTGGCGCCCTCGAGAAACTTCTCGCGCTCGGCCTTCATCACCTCGACCTTCTTCTTGCCCATGGCCCGGCGCAGAAGGTCCGCCTCCCCCAGGGAGTAGTTGCCCATCACCGAGGCGATCTTCATCACCTGTTCCTGATAGACGATGACGCCGTAGGTCTCGCGCAGCAGCGGTTCCAGCATTTCGTGCAGATGTTCGACCTTGATCTTGCCGTGCCGCCGGCCGATGAAGTCGTCGATCATGCCGGAGCCGATGGGACCCGGGCGGTAGAGCGCGTTGAGGGCGATGAGATCCTCGAAACGCTCCGGCTTCAGCTTGCGCAGGATGTCGCGCATGCCGCCGGACTCGAACTGGAAGATTCCGCTGGTCTGTGCCTTGGAGAACAAGGCGTAGGTCTTGGGGTCATCCAGCGGCAGCCGCTCCACGTCCAAGGTTTCGCCCAGATCGTCCTGGATCAGGCGGCGGCAGTCGTCGATGAGGGTGAGCGTCCGGAGGCCGAGAAAGTCCATCTTCAGCAGGCCGATGTCCTCGATGTCCCCCATGGGCCACTGCGTGGTCACCTCGTCCTTGCTGCTCTTGAACAGCGGCACGAACTCCAGCAGGGGACGCGGCGCGATGACCACGCCGGCCGCATGGGTGGAGGCGTGCCGTGACAGCCCCTCCAGACGCTTGCCCACGTCCACCAGGCGCTTGACCTCCGGGTTCGACTTGTAGAGGTCGGCCAGGATGGGGGCGGTATCCACCGCCTTCTCCAGCGTGGTCCCCAGTTCCGCCGGGACCAGTTTGGCGATGCGGTCCACCTCGCCGAATGACATGCCCAGTGCGCGGCCCGCGTCGCGCAGCACCGCCCGGGCGGCCAGGGTGCCGAAGGTGATGATCTGTGCCACGTTCTCACGGCCGTACTTCTGCGTGACGTAATCAATGACCTCACCGCGCCGCCGCATGCAAAAGTCGATATCGATGTCCGGCAGGCTGATACGCTCCGGATTGAGAAAGCGCTCGAACAAGAGATCGTAGCGAATCGGGTCGATATCGGTGATGCGCAAGGAGTAGGCCACCAGGGAGCCGGCAGCACTGCCGCGGCCCGGGCCCACCGGGATATTGCACTCCCTGGCGTAGCGGATGAGATCCCAGACGATGAGGAAGTAGCCGGGGAAGCCCATCTCGTTGATGACGCCCAGTTCCCTCTCCAGGCGCTTCTCGTATTCCTCCAGGCGCGATGGGTCGATGGCACCGGGCTCCGACACGCGCTCCTGGAAGCCCGCCTGCACGGTCTCCTCGAGGAACTGGTCGGCGGACTTGCCCTCGGGCATGTCAAAACGCGGAACGTGGTACTGGGTGCGCTCGAGGTCGGACTCGCAGCGTTCGGCGATGGCAACGGTCTGCTCCAGCGCCTGCGGGGCCCAATCGAAGACCTGGGCCATCTCGTCACCGGTCTTGAAGTAGTGCTCCCAGGTGTACTTCATGCGCGACTCGTCCTGCACAGTGCGCCCGGTGCCGATGCAGATCAGGATGTCGTGCGCCGGCTGGTCATCGCGATCGAGGAAGTGGTTGTCGTTGGTTGCCACCATCGGGATGGAGTATTTCTCCGAGAACCCGGCGAGGGCCCTGTTGACCTCTTTCTCCACCGGCAGTCCCTGATCCTGAAGCTCCAGGAAGAAGTTCTCCTGTCCGAAGATCTCCACATACTCCTGCAGCGCGGCCTCTGCCAGATCGGGACGATTGTGGCGCAGGTGCGTCGGGATCTCGGCGCCCAGGCAGCCGGACAGGGCGATGAGGCCGCTATGGTGCTGCCGCAGCAACGCCTTGTCCATGCGTGGGCGGTAGTAGAAACCCTCCAGATAGGCACGCGAGACCAGCTGTACCAGGTTCTGGTAGCCGGTCTTGTTCGTGGCCAGGAGGATCAGATGATGATAGGGCTTGCCACGCCCGGCGCCCGTAATGGGGCGCCGATCGGTGCACTTGCCGGGGGCGATATAGGCCTCACACCCGATGATCGGCTGGACGCCATAGCGCTTGGCCTGCTTGTAGAACTGGTAGGCCCCGAACAGGTTGCCGTGGTCGGTGATGGCCACCGCCGGCATGTTGTGTTCGGCAGCCTTGGCCAGCATGCGGGAGATGGGCTGCGCCCCGTCCAGCAGGGAGAACTCGGTGTGGTTGTGTAGATGGACGAACTGGTTCATGGTTGTGGGCCGTCTCTCATTCCCATTCGATGGTAGCCGGCGGCTTGCTGGTGATGTCGTAGACCACC
>CBDVAL010000097.1:0-11862 GCA_965371955.1 uncultured bacterium
CTTGCCGTATCCCACCGACACCAGCAGGTCGTCCAGATCGGCCAGGCCCAGGCTGCGCATCAGCGCGGGCAATTCCGGGTGGCTCTGCAGCTTCTTGAACGACACGCGATAGCGCTTGAGCTCCTTGTCCATCAAAGTCCGCCCGAATCCAAGGCTCTGCTCGTGGTCGCTCTTGTGCAACCAGGCACGGATCTTCGAGCGCGCCGAGGGGGTCCTGGCGATCCCCAGCCAATCCCGGCTGGGATGGGCACTCGGAGCGGTGAGGATCTCCACCACGTCACCGTTCTGGAGTTCCGTCTTCAGCGGGACCAGGCGACCGTTCACCTTGCTGCCCTGGCAATGATGCCCCACCTCGGTGTGCACCTTGTAGGCGAAGTCGATGGAGGTGGCGCCCCTCGGGAAGGACTTCACCTGGCCCTCCGGCGTGAACGCGTAGACCTCCTCCGGATACAGGTCCACCTTCACCGCGCGCAGGAACTCACGCGGATCTTCCAGCTCCCGCTGCCAATCCATGAGTTGCCGCACCCACTCCACATTGCGTTGGTCTTCGGGCTGGAGCGGAGAGTCCTCCTTGTATTTCCAGTGCGCGGCGATGCCCCTCTCGGCGATCTCGTCCATGTCGCCGGTCCGGATCTGCACCTCGAAGGGATAGCCCTGATCGCCCATCACCGAGGTGTGCAACGACTGGTACATGTTGCCCTTGGGCATGGCAATGAAGTCCTTGATACGCCCGGGGACCGGCGGCCACACCGAATGGATGATGCCCAGGATCCCGTAGCAGTTCTTCACCGAGTCGGTAATGAGCCGGAAGGCCACGTAATCGTAGACCTCGTCCACATCGATGTCCTGCTGCTTCATCTTGCGTGAGATACTGAACAGTCGCTTCACACGTCCGCGGATCTCCACTGAAAACCCTTCCAGCTGTTCCTCCAGCGTCTTCTTCACCTCGGCGATGAGCTGGTCGTTCATCGCCTGGCGCTCCTGCAGGCGCCGCTTCAGGCTTTCGAAGCCCACGGCGTCCAGATAGCGAAACGTCAGGTCCTCGAGCTCTCCCTTGAGGGCGCCCAGGCCCAGCCGGTTGGCAATGGGCGCATAGATCTCGATGGTCTCACGGGAGATCTTGCGTTGGCGCTCGGGGCTCAGGTGCTGCAGGGTGCGCATGTTGTGCAGTCGATCCGCCAGCTTGACCATGATCACGCGCAGATCGTCCACCACGGCCAGCATCATCTTGCGGAAACTCTCCGCCTCTCGTTGCTCCTCGCTACGGAAGTGGAACTTGCTGATCTTGCTCAGCGCCTCCACCAGATTGGTGATCTCGGGACCGAAGGTCTCCTCCATGTCCTCCCGGCTGGTGAGGGTATCCTCCAGGATGTCGTGCAGGAGCCCCACCGCCACGGTGGTCACATCCAGCCGAAGGTCCGCCAGGATGGAGGCCACCTCCAGGGGATGGATGAGATAGGGCTCGCCGGACTTGCGCAGCTGGTTCTTGTGCTTCATGGCGGAGAAGACGTACGCCCGCCGCAGCAGATCGAAATCCGCCTCGGGGTGGTAGCTCTCCACCTTGTCCTTGATGTCCTCGAACCGGATCATGTCAAGCCGCCGGACGCCGAAACCCGCACAAGTCCCGCCAGAATGAGGATAGCAGACGCGGAGGAGGTGGGGAATCCGGCGTCAGACGCGGGCTGCCCTGCGGCCGCGCATCCGGGGGGAATACTTCCTCCACAGCAACACCGCCGGACTGGCGATGAAGATGGACGAGTAGGTTCCGATGATGACGCCCAGGAACATGGCGATGGAGAAGCCGCGCAGTTCGGAACCGCCGAAGAAGTACAGGCTCGCGACAACAAGCAGCGTCGTGGCAGCGGTAAGTACAGTGCGGCTGAGAGTCTGGTTGATGGCCTTGTTGATCACCGTCTCAAACGGCGCGGTGCGCATCGCCTTGGTGTTTTCGCGGATACGGTCGAAGACGACGATGGTGTCGTTGATGGAGTAGCCCGCCAGCGTGAGCAGTGCGGCCACGGTGGTCAAGGTGAACTCCTGGCCCAGCAGCACCAGCAAGCCCGTGGTAACCACCACATCGTGGAACAGGGCCAGCACCGCTCCTACGCCGTACTCGAACTGGAACCGCCACGTGATGTACCCGAGGATGAACACCAGCGAAACCGCAATGGCGAGGATGGCCTTGGTGCGCAGCTCCGCACCCACCTTGGGCCCCACGAAGTAGTCCTTCCACTTGGCGAAACCGGGCAGGAACGTGTTCTCCTCGAGACACGAGCGCGCTTCCGGTGTCATCCCCGGCAGACCGTCCAGTTGGTCGTAGGATGCCAGCACACCCTGCTCCTGCACTCGCAGAGCGGCGATCTCCGTGGCCAGCTCCCGTCCCTCCTGCGGCGAACCCGCTGCCCCGGGACATCCCTCCAGCAGGAGACCGATATCTTCCGCCCCTGCCCGGTTCAGGTTGGTCCTTCCGGCAGCCAGGGCAGCGTGCTCCTGGGGGTTGTAGAGCGCCTCCACGATGCGTTGTGATACGGTGGAACCCGCCGCGCCACCGTCGGCCTCCTGCACGCGGATGAGGATCGTGTTGTCGCCCGGCTGTCCAACCTGCTGCAGGCTCACCTGCCCCACGCCGAGAGCGTCCATCGTTGCGCGCAGGGCGGGAACATCGGGATCGTCGAGGAACTTGAGCTCCACCTCCGTTCCTCCCTTGAAATCAATCCCCATGTTGAATCCCTGACTGAAGATGGCGAAAAGACCCGCCACGAGCAGAGCCGTGGAGAACAGGGCCGCGTGCATCCTCTTGCCCAGGAAATCGAGTTTCGTGTTCGTGAAGATCTGCATATTTTCTCGCTGTGCGGGTCAGATGCTCAATCGTTCCACACGCGGCTGGTTGCCCAGATATATCTGAAACAGCATCCGGGAGACGAAAACCGCGGTGAACATGTTGGCCGCGAGCCCCACGCTGAGCGTGATGGCGAACCCCTTGATAGGACCGGTCCCGTAGGTGAACAGAGCGATGGCGGCGAACAGCGTTGTCAGGTTGGAGTCCAGAATGGTCCATACCACCTTGTTGAACCCACCCTCCACCGCGGAGCGCACCGTCTTGCCCAGACGGAGTTCCTCCCGGATGCGCTCGAAGATCAGCACGTTGGCGTCCACGGCCATGCCGACGGTGAGGATGTAGCCCGCAATGCCCGGAAGGGTCAACGTGGCCCGGAATACCGCCATGACTCCCAGGACCAGGACCAAGTTGAGCAGCAGCACGATGATGGCGTTGACCCCGGACAAGCGGTACCATGCCAGCATGAACAGCAGGACCAGCCCCAGCCCCAGCGCGCCGGAAAACCACCCCTTCTGGATGGAGTCGGCGCCCAGCGACGGTCCCACGTTGCGCTCCTCCAGGATGTCCAGCCCGGCGCGCAGAGCTCCGGAGCGCAGCTTGAAGGCCAGATCGTCCGCCTCCTGCGCGGTGAACGAACCGGTGATGATGCCCATCCCCGAAGGGATCTCCGAATCGATGCGTGGTGCGGTGAGCACCTCGCGATCCAGGAGGATGGCCATCTGCCTGCCCACATTCTCCCGGGTCAGCTTGCCGAAACGCTGGCCCGCCGCCGGATCCAGGCGAAAGGTGACGACCACCTCTCCGAACTCATTGCTTCCCCGGGAGGCATTCTCCAGATCGTTGCCCGTGATCACCGACGCGCTCTGCAAGGGCCAGTAGTACGGCGTCACCACACCGCCTTCCTCACGGTTCTCGATGTAGATACCCGCTCCGTCGGGCAGCGCCCCGCCGAACAGGCTCAACAGTTGCTCCCTGCTGGCGGCACCTCCGAAGGCCTGCCCCTGGCCCGGCGGGTAGACCAGGAGCTTCCACTCGAGAAACGCCGGATCGGTGAGCAGTCCCTTGACGCGTTCCGGGTTCTCCAGACCGGGGAGCTGCACCAGGATGCGATAGGAGTCCGATTTCCCCACACGCTGCACGTTGGGCTCGGACACGCCGAATTCGTCGACACGTTCGCGGATGCCGCCGAGCACGTCATCCACCGCTTCGGTCCGGATCCGGTTCGCCCGGCCCGAGTCCATCTGGGCGACGAGGGAACCATCGGGCCCATCGGAGAAGCTCCAGTTCGGCAACTGTTGCCGCATGGTGCTGCGGGCCAGTGCGCGGGATGCTTCAGGGATACCCATGGCCTGCAGCTGGGTCAGTTCCGGGCGCTCGATGCGCTGGAACACGACGCCCTCGTCCCGCAGCGCCTGCCGCAGCCGCGCCTCCTCCGCATCCATCTCGATCTTCAGCGCATCGTCCGTGCGCACCTGCATGACCATGTGGATGCCGCCCTGGAGATCCAGCCCCAGGTTCACGTTGAGGGTGGGAAAGGAGTCGCCCGATCCGCTACGCGGCACCACGAGAAACGCTGCCGCGAGGCCCACGACCCCCAGCGTCAGCACCCATTTCCATGTTGGAATTCTTGACATGCTCTTCCCGATGGCCACGCGCCCTGCGCCGGCCGGCGACTGTGCCAGCGCGCAGCCTTACGCCTCGCCTTCTTCCGAGGGCTGCTTCGCCGCGATGGCGTTGCGAGAAAGGTCGATGGTGATCTGATCGGCGATGCGCACCTGGATGATGCTCTCCGAGATCCCCACCACAATGCCGTGGATCCCGCCGTTGGTGATCACCTTGTCGCCGCGGGTGAGCTTGCTGATCATGGTCGAAAGCGCTTTCTGGCGATTGCGAGCCGGGCGGATCACCATGAACCAGATGATCACGAAGATCATGACGAAGGGGAGTAGCGAGAACAGGCCCCCTCCCTCCTGCCCCGGAGCCGGCGCCGCCGCCAGAAGTCCCAGCCCATTCATTTGACCTACCAACGCAATCATGATCAACCTTCCCACGACCGTGCCGCTCGCTCCGGATGGAAGCGCATTCCCCTCCGGGCACAGCCACGGTGATGACGTGACGTGGCGATGAAAAGTGCACCGGGACTTTGCCATCGCCCCGGGCAAAAGTCAAGTCCGCGCGACCCTACCGGCGCACGCAAGTGCTTGTGATAGAGGGATCTCGGGAGATAGACCGGCAGCCGCCGTCGTCGACCTGAGTTTCCGGCCGGGCCTCTAACCCTTGCGAAGCTGCTCCAGGAAAACAGCGACCTGCTGGGCCTCGGGACCGTTCTCCAGCTTCAGGTAGGTCTCGAAGTGCCGGATGGCCTCCTCGCGCCTGTCCAGGCCCAACAGAATGTAGCCCAAGCGCAGGTAGGCATCGGAGTTCTTCTTGTTCGCCTCGATGGACTTCTCGAACGCCTGCGCCGCCTCAGCGTTCTTGTCATTGTTCAAGGCGTTGACCCCGATGTTGTACCAGATGACGTCCTGCTGACCGGGGTTCTTCTCGAGGATGGCGCGGTAGATGGCCTCGGCCTTTGCCGTCTCGCCCCGGGCATTGTGGACATTGGCAATGGCCAGCGAAGCATCGGTGTTATCCGGGTTGAGCGCGACGACCTCCTGAAGGACCTCCATCGCCTTGTCCAGTTGCTGGTTCTCCTGGTAGAGCGTCGCCAGGTTCACCAGCACCTCCTCCTGGTCCGGCGAGTTGACGCGCTCTTTCTCGAAGGCGGCGATGGCTGCGGCGTCCTGCGCCAGGGATCGATAGATGGTGCCGAGGTAGAAATTGACGCCCGGCAGCTCCGGATCCAGCTGTCCCGCTTTCATGAGCGCCGCCTGCCCGCCGCCCAGATCATCTTTGCGCATCAGCGCCTTGCCCAGTCCGTAGTGCGCATCGGGATTTGCAGGATCCGCCTCCACGGCCTCCTGGTACGCCTCCGCGGCGCCGCCAAAATCGCCGCCTGCCAGCAACTCATCGCCACGCTCCAACGGATCGCGCTTGCGGGATGTCACGGGGGCAGCGCGCTTCGCCGCGGGGACCGCGGCCCCCTGGAGCCTGGCCATCTCCGTCCTGTAGTCACCCTCCGGGACCATCACGAAGTGGACCTCGCACCTGCCTCGAGTCACCGCGCCGCCGCCCTGCGGGGGCACCGGAATGGCCGGGATGTTGGTCTGGTCCCTGCTGATCTTCAGATCGGTCTCGTCCGCACGGGTATCCCCGTTGGAGTCAATGCTGATGTAGGTCATCGTCAGGACGAGGTAGCCCTCGAGCTGCGGGTAGATTTTCCAGCTCCCCGTATCAAGGAACGGATAGGTGAATTTCCCGGTCTTCTTGGTCTTCAGCTTGCCGCCGATGGCGCCCTTGCCGCGACCGTCCACCGCATCGGCCTCGAAGAGCACCGGCACCTTGCTCAGCGGATTGCCGTCGATATCGGTGACCGTCCCGGTCACGCGGGCTGTGAAGCCGAAGACGGGGCCCGCGGAAAGCAGCAGGATGCTCACCAGAAACAGGGTGATGGCCCAGCGTCGGTTCTTCTCTCGTCGGAAGACCATGGCGGTTCTCCTTGTTCAGACAGAGCACAGCCGCCTCCCCGGCGGCCTGACTGGCACGGATCATAGAATAGCCCGCGGAGCAGGATCAAGGACAGCGTGGGGTCGCAGCCCGATTCGCCTCGCGCGCCCCAACCCGCTACAATCCCGCCGCAGGGGCCCGTCCTCCGCGGCGGGGGCGTTCCCGGTTCCCAGCAAGTTCTCGAGGAGGTGCCATGGCGGATGAACCTCAGGCCAAACCGGTGTCAAAATCCCAGGTGGAAATGACCGAGATCATCAATCCCGAGGACACCAACCCCATGGGCACCATCTTCGGGGGGCGTGTCATGGCCCTCATGGACAAGGCCGGGGCGGTGGCATCCATGCGCCATTGCCGGAGGATCACCGTCACCGCGTCGGTGGACCGGATCAACTTCATCAATCCCATCCGGCTGGGTGACATCGTCATCCTGCTGTCCTCGGTGAACCAGACCTTCCGCACCTCCCTCGAGGTGGGGGTGAAGGTGTTCTCGGAGGACCCGAGGAGCGGGCGCCGCCAGCATACCTGCACCGCCTACCTGACCTTCGTTGCGCTGGGCGACGACGGACGCCCCACCCCGGTGCCCCGTGTGATCCCGGAGACGGAGGATCAACGCCGGCGGGCGCGCCAGGCTGAAGAGCGTCGTTCACAAGGGACGCCGCAACGATGATCCCGGCCGGGTAATTCTGTATGATCAGCGGGCCGATTACGACCGGTCCGGAAACAGGAGATTGACCAGCATGGAGTTTCGTGACCTGCAGCAGTTGAAACACGACGCCGCTGAATTCCTGGATCTGGGAGATGCGATCCAGGTGAAGGACCGGGAGGGCCTGGCCGGCCGGTTCATCGAGCCGCTGGTTCGCACCGCCGTCTTCGCGCAAGACGCGGCGCTGCGCGACGCCGCCCGCTATCTCATCCAGGAGATCGGTGCCTGTCTGGGAATCCGGTCGGCATCCATCCAGCCGTTGTACAACGCGCGCGGGCGCGGCGAGGTGCAGGGCTTCACCGTCCCGGCAATGAACATTCGCGGGCTCACGTACGATACTGCCCGCGCGGCGTTCCGCGCAGCGCAGACCCATCATGTGGGCGCGCTGGTGTTCGAGATCGCGCGCTCGGAGATCGGCTACACGGAGCAGCGCCCGGCGGAGTACGCCGCCGCGGTGATGGCTGCCGCCATTCGCGAGGGCTTCCAGGGACCTCTGTTTCTGCAGGGAGATCACTTTCAGATCAGCGCCGCAAGGTATGCCCGCAGCGCAGACGTCGAGCTGCAGGCGGTGAAGGATCTGATCCAGGAGGCTGTGGAGGCCCGTTTCCTCAACATCGACATCGACACCTCCACCCTGGTGGACCTGTCACATCCCGCCGTGAAGAAACAGCAAGAGGTAAACTACACTCTGGCCGCCGAGCTCACGGCCGTGGTACGCAAGCATCAGCCGGCGGGCACCTGTATCTCCGTGGGGGGCGAGATCGGAGAAGTGGGCAAGAAGAACAGTACCGTCCTGGAGCTCGAGGCCTACATGGACGGGTTTCTCGAGGAACTCGGCAAGCACGGTGACCTGCAGGGGCCCAGCAAGATCAGCGTGCAGACCGGCACATCCCATGGTGGCGTGCCCTTGCCGGACGGTAGCGTGGCCGAGGTCAACGTCGATTTCGAGGTGCTACGCCAGCTGAGCCGCGTGGCGTCGGAGCGCTACGGAATGGCGGGCGCCGTGCAGCATGGTGCCTCCACGCTTCCACAGGATGCCTTCGATCATTTCCCCAGGATGGAGACCGCGGAGATCCACCTCGCCACGGGGTTCCAGAACCTCACCTACGATCATCCCGAGTTTCCGGAGGACCTGCGCCGGGAGGTTCGTGACTACTGCTTCGACAACCTGGCCGGCGAACGCAAGGAGGACTGGACCGACGAACAGTTCCTTTACAAGACACGCAAGAAGGCGTTCGGTCCCCTGAAGCGCAGGATGTGGGAGCTGCCGTCGTCCACCCGGGACGCCATCGGGGCCACCCTGGAGGAACAGTTTGCCCTGCTGTTCCGCAAGCTGGCGGTGGTGGATTCGGACACCATGGTGCAGCGTCTGGTCAAGCCGCCGGCGTTGCTTTCCTCGCGCCCCGCCGGACTCCGAGCAGGGAGGTAGCACGATGTCCTCCAGGCCGCTGACGCTGCAGGATCACATCAGGGAGGGGCAGAAGGAGCATCCCCATGCCACCGGAGAGTTCTCCGGCCTGATGTGCGCTCTCGTGTCGGCCGCGCAGGTCATCGCCTCTGAGGTGAACAAGGCGGGGCTGGCCGGCCTGCTGGGTCTGACGGGCGAGAAGAATGTCCAGGGCGAAGAGGTCCAGAAGCTGGATGCACTCACCGATGACATCATGCGCAGCACTCTGGAGCGCTCGGGCCACGTCTGCGTGATGCTGTCCGAGGAGCGCACGGACGTCGTTCCCGTGGCCCCTCCGCACAAGGCAGGGAATTACGCCGTCGTCTTTGATCCTCTGGATGGGTCGTCCAACATCGATGCCAACGTGGGCATCGGCACCATCTTCGGCATCTATCGCCGTGTCTCCCCCTCGGGCGGCCCGGGTACGCTGGAGGATGTGCTGCAGGCCGGCAAGCAGCAGGTTGCGGCGGGCTACGTGCTTTACGGCCCCTCCACCATGTTCGTCTACAGCGCGGGCAACGGGGTCGCGGGCTTCACGCTGGACCCGGCGGAGGACGAGTTCCTGCGCTCCCACCCGGCCCTCCGGACTCCGGCGCGCGGGCGCATCTACTCGGTGAACGAGGGCAACACCCTCTACTGGAGCCCCGGGGTGCACCGCTACATCGAGCGCCTCAAGTCCACGGAGAATGCGCGGGGCAAGCCGTACTCGGGGCGCTACATCGGTTCGCTTGTGGCGGACTTCCACCGCAACCTGCTCTATGGGGGCATCTTCCTGTATCCCGCCGACACCAAGGAACCGGACAAGCCGAACGGCAAACTCCGCCTGATCTATGAGGCCAGCCCGCTGGCCTTCCTCGCGGAGCAGGCCGGCGGTGCCGCCAGCGACGGCAGGCAGCGCATCCTGGACCTGGTTCCGACCCAACCGCACCAGCGGGTCCCGCTGTATCTGGGCTCCCGGGACGATGTGGCCGAGGCGGTGGACGAGCTCAACCGGGCAGGTTGATCAGCTCGAAGTGCTCGCGTTGCAGCAGGGCATCCCGTTCTATGGCCAGCTGGAATCCGTGGCCCGGTGCGAGCACATCCAGGACGTGATGCCGGCGCGCCTGCAGGAGATCGGCCAGATCGGGATGTGCCCGGACCACCAGCCGCCGCCCCTCCAGCACCGGTGCCAGGCGCTGCAGCTCGCGCTGGATCTCGAAGTAGACGGTCCCCGAACTCTTGATCTTTCCGCTGCCGCGGCAGGCTGGACAGGGCCGGCACAGGGTTCGCTCCAGCGAGCGTCGGGTACGCTGGCGGGTGATCTCCACCAGGCCAAAGTCGGAGAGCTGCAGGAGCTTGGTGCGCGACCGGTCCTTCTGCAGCTCCATCTCGAAGGCCTGCAGCAGTGATTGCTTCGAGGACTCCTCCTCCATATCGATGAAGTCGACGACGATGATCCCTCCCATGTCGCGCAACCGGATCTGGTGGACGATCTCCTTCACCGCCTCCAGGTTGGTGCGCAACACGGTCTCCTCCAGACGCCGCCTGCCGACATACTTCCCCGTGTTGACGTCGATGGCAACCAGAGCCTCGGTCTGGTTGATCACGATGGAACCACCGGAACGCAGCCACACCCGACTGCGCAGCGCGCGGTCCAGCTCACTCTGCACGGCATAGCGATCGAACAGGGGTACCGGATCCGTGTAGAGCTCCACGCGAGTGCCACCGTCGGGATCCATGGTGGCCAGGAACTTCTCGCAGTCCTCGAAGATCAGGCGGTCATCCACGAGGACGCGGCTGAACTGCTCCGAGTAGAGGTCCCGCAGGACCCGGCGCACCGGGCCGAACTCCGCGTGCAGCAGCGTCTCCGGCGGCGCCACCTGGGAGCGCCGGCGGATCTCCTCCCACAGATCCGAGAGGTAGCGCAGGTCGCCCGCCAGCTCCTCCTCGGTGGCTCTCTCCCCGGCCGTCCGCACGATGAGACCGTGCTCTTCGCCGCCGATCCGCTGTGCCGCTTCCCGCAGACGCTCACGTTCCTCGAGATCAGTGATCTTGCGTGAGACGCCCACGTGACGGACACGCGGAAGCAGCACCAGGTAGCGCCCGGGTAGCGCTACCTGCGTGGTGATGCGCGCTCCCTTGCCCTGAATGGGCTCCTTGACGATCTGCACCACCAGCTCCTGATCTCTGTGCAGACGATCCTCGATGGCCACCGGCCCGGCGGCTCGCTCGGCCGCCTCGCCGGCATCGGCGGGCGAGGGTTCCACCAGATCGTGGACATGCAGGAAGGCGTCGCGAGGCAAGCCGATGGATACGAACGCCGATTGCATTCCCGGCAGGATCTTCGAGACCTTCCCCTTGTAGAGGTTGCCTACCAGCGATCGACTTTCCTCTTTTTCGATGAACAGTTCCGCCAGCTGCCCGCCCTCCAGAAGGGCGACACGGGTCTCCGTGCTGGTACGGTTCACCAGCAGCTCACGGCGCACCGCCGTTCCGCCGGGAGAATGTCGGGGAACATCTGTGCTCATCCAGCGCCTCCTTTAGTTCACGAACCGGCGTATGCGGACGTTCATGATCAGGCCCAGCGCCGCCAGTGTGGAGACCAGCGAAGATCCACCGTACGAGATCAGAGGCAGCGTCGTACCGGCGGTGGGCATCATCCCGGTGACCACACCGATGTTGAACAGGATCTGCGTGGCCAGGAGGGAAAACAACGCCAGGCACAGGTAGATTCCCAGCAGGTCCCGTGAGGATTCCGCCGCCAGCAGGCAGCGCTGCAGCAGCAACAGGAACAGCGCCAGCACGGCCGCACTGGCCAGAAAGCCGCCCTCCTCCCCGAGAACGGCGAAGATGAAGTCGGTGTGCTGTGCAGGAAGAAAGTGAAGCTGACCCTGGGTTCCCGAGAAGAACCCCTTTCCCCACAGGCCTCCCGAGCCCAGCGCAATCTTCGATTGCCGGACCTGGTATCCGGCTCCATGGGGATCCCGCGCGGGGTCCAGGAAGGTACGGATGCGCTCCTTCTGGTAGTCCTGTAGCACCGAAGTCCAGGCAATCGGCAGGATCAACGCCACCAGCACCGCCAGGATCACCAACGTGCGCACGCGAATACCGCCAACGATCGCCATGGTTCCCAGCAGCGGGATGAACGGAAGCAGGGTGCCCATGTCGGGCTGCAACAGGATGAGACCGAACGGAATCCCGGCCAGAATACATAGCCCCGCCAGGTTGCGCGCACCCAGGTGATGGCCGGAGCGCTGGCTCAGGAAAGTCGCCATGGTCAGGGCGGTG
>CBDVAL010000098.1:0-11859 GCA_965371955.1 uncultured bacterium
CATCTTCGAGGACGTGAGGGGCGACCCGCTTGCCGTGCGGTTCCTGCCGGCCTGGCTGCCCCGCGCCATGAAGGTGGTCCTGCGGCCGGTCCATCCGCGCCTGGCCTCCCTCGCCGCCCTCCGCCGGTTCACGCGGCGACGTCGTTCCGATGCGGGAGACACTGAAATCCTTCCCGGTGGCGCTCACCTCGGTGCGTGACTTCGCGACTCGAATGGTGGCCTCCAGTGGAGGAGACGACCGGAAACGATGAGCGAGAAATGAGCGGACGCGGCTGGTCAAGATTCTTCTGTCGGGTAATGCTCGGCCTGATCTTCACGATGGCGGGGTGGTACAAGTGCTTCGTCATGACACCTCTCGGGCACGCTGAGACCTACTTCACGGTGCCGTATGCCGACCACTGGATCCCGCACTTCCTGCTGCTTGCCACCGGCGTAGCCGTGCCGCTGGTGGAGCTTCTGGCGGGGGTGCTGCTGGTCATCGGCTGGAGGACCCGAGACGCGCTGGTGGCGGTGGGGGCGATCCTGCTCCTCGTCACCTACGGTCACCTCCTCAAGGAACCGCTGTTCAGCATCATGGGCCACATCTTCCCGCGCACGGCTCTCATGGTCGTGACCTTCCTCCTTCCCGCGGCCGAGGATCGATTCTGCGTCGATTCCTGGATGGAGAAACGGCGTACAAGGCGCCCGGTCGGCGCGTAGAGACTTCGGCAGCCTAGGGCGCCAGCGCGCGGAAGCGCGGCTGCGATCGCAGCGTGTCCATGGCAGGGTCCGCCCTGGCCGTCTCGAAGTAGTCCGGTCCACCTGCCGATATGGCCCGCGCCAGCAGATCGAGGGCCTCCTCATTGCGGCCCTGTCGGGCCCGGGTGCGCGCCAGCCGGTAGAGCAGGCCGGCATCGTCCGGCTGCAGCTTCTCGGCGGCCCCGAACAGTGAATCGGAGCGGGCCTCCAGGCCGGCGTCTGCGCCGCTCGCCTGGCTCAGTCGCCACAGGGTGGTTCCCAGGTTGAAGCGCGTGGTGGCCTCCAGTGCACGCATGGGGTCGCCGCCGGGGTCCATGCGCTGCACCTGCTCCAGGGCCTGCAAGGCCGTCTCCAGTTCGAGCCTGGCGCGCCCCCAGTCCCTCTGTGCGGCCACGTTGCTGCCGATACCGCTGCGGGCGTGGAACAGGTCGCGCAGGATGTGCGGCACGTCGGAGAGGCGCGGCGCCCCGCGCAGGCCGTCGAACGCCAGCCGTACGCGATCCCAGAAGCCGGGCGGCTGGTCCAGCAGCTCATCATAGATGTCCGCAGCCTCCTGGAAACGGCCCATCTCCTGGATGGCGTCGGCCAGGGCATGCCTCACGTCGCGCATGGACCGCACCTGCAGGGCACGCCGGTACTCCATCTCGGCCAGGTCGAAATGACCGACACGCTGCAGGAACGTTCCCCGGTTCATGGCCCCCCGCGGGTACGGCGCTGGGCGCAGCAGTGCTGCCAGCCCCGTCGGCGGCATGCGATCTGCTGCCTCGCTTGCTCGCTGCCGCGACAGCTGCGCGAAGTTCACGCGATGGGCGGCAATGAACGGGGCCAGCTCCGGCACGTCACGCACGAACAGCAATGCGTTGTCATCAAAGTACACTGGAGCCCAGTTCGCATCGTTGAACAACCGCTGGGCCACCCCCATCATGTCCGCTGCCCGGTACTGGATGGCAAAGGCGTTGAGGTCGTAGCGCTGCGCGGCACGCTTGTACTCGTCCCCTCCCACCGTGATGAGCGCATAGTTGTCGAAGAACTCGTTCGGATACTTGAACGTGTTGCCGGCGATGTACACGCGGTGGCCCGGATACAACCGGTAGGCCAGGTAGTTGCCCGAGACAAAGTCGTTGAAGAAACGTAGCGGCGGTTGGGTCCGGCGCAGGAAGTCCGCCAGCCCCACGGGATAGGTGAGGCGCGACATACCCGGGCCGGTACGCCTCGAGGTGACGTCGGCGATGTAGAAGCGGTCGGTGAGGACGAACCATGCAGCCATCATGTTGCCCAGAAGCAGGAGCAGGGGAAGGGCCGCCACCCAGCGCGGGCGCGCATGCGGTTCGTGCCGGCGGGCCTTCAGCGCGGCGCCCAGGCTCCAGGCCGCCACGATGGCGCCTACCACGGCGAACATGCCGATGTTACGACGGTAGAGCAGCGCCATGATAAAGAACCCGAGGAACAGGAACCAGTGTGCGGGGCGCGCGCGCGCGACATTCCAGAGCAGACAGGCCAGCACCGCCAGCGCCGCCACCGCGAAGAACGGCAGCGCCCAGTTGAACACGGACAGCGGGTCGAACGGCGAGCGCAACTCGGCGATGGTGCCCATGGCGTCATGCTTTACCCCGAGGAAGCCGAGGACCCGGAACGGGTTCAGGAACATTTCCCAGGGCGAGGGGCTGACCCACGCGCCGCCGAACGCGGCCAGCAGCAGGAGCGAGCGCCCTTTCAGCCGTTCCCGGGCAGCTTCCGGATCCGCCCCCGGCGGCCAGCCGACCCGTCCGGTCCACAGTTCGACGAGATCACCGGCAAGGAAGGCGATGAGCACCAGCGGGCCCACGAACCAGTAACCGTGCAGGTTCACCCACAGCGCGTGCAGCGCGGCGACGAAGATCCAGTCCCTGGGCGAGGGCGACCGGCGGGACACGAACCAGACCATCACGGGGATCAGGATGAGGGAGAACAATTCCGGCCGCAGATTGAAGCGTTCATAGGCCACCCAGGGAACCAGGGACAGGACGGCCAGCCGGAGGCCGGGCCTGCCCGGAAAGTTGCGCATGGCCATCCAGATGGCGGCGCCCATGGCCAGCACCAGGGCCATGCGCAGCAGAACCAGCCCGCCGGGACCGGCGGCCGCATCTATCACGTGGACCAGCACGTTCTCCAGCCACTTGTCGTTGAGCCAGGGATAGTCCGGGTTGGTGAAGGAGAACAGGTTCTTGCCGGCGGAGCCGGGATCCTGTAGCAGGTACTTGCCGGTGACCAGGTGCAGCGGCACATCGTAATCGTAGATCTGATACGCGCCGAACGACAGGAACACCGCAACCACGGACACCGCGGCCAGCCGTGTCCAGGCGGACATGCCGCCGGCCATCACGCGCACCGCCGCAGGACCTGTCCCGAGGTCCCGCCCAGGTAGTTGCCGTTCTCCACCACCGGGATGCCGTTGACCAGGACGTGCGGGATGCCGCGCGGAGGTTGTCGCGGCGCGTCATAGGTGGCGGCATCCTGCACGGTGGCGGGATCGAAGACCACCAGATCCGCGTGGTAGCCCTCCTGCAATCGCCCGCGGCGGCGAATGCCGAACTGTTCCGCCGGTAGGGAGGTCATGCGGCGGATGGCCTCGGGGAGCGACAGCAGCGCGCGCCGGCGGACCCAGTGGCCCAGCACCCGGGGAAAGGCGCCGTACGCCGCCGGGTGCGGCAGTCCCCGGCCGGTGTCCTCGGCATCGGTGCACAGCGCGCCCTCCGGGTGAGCCAGCAGGGTGGCCATGGGGCGCTCTTCCTCGTCGTCTCCGGTGATCTCCATGACCAGCTGGCCCACCTGACCGGCGTTCTCCAGCATCAGATCCACCAGCACGTCAAAGGGGGAGCAGCCCCGGCCGGCAGCCAGCTCCGCCAGGCTGCGGCCCACGACGTCGCTCTCTCCCGCATCGCGCACCGTGGCCACGCGGATGGAATGCCGGCCCACCGCCCGGCTCAGGTTGTGCGGCCAGCCGCCGTCGTGCCACGGCGGCCACGAAGGGACGGTGTCCTCCATCGCCTGTCGCAGCCGCTCGCGCTCCCCGGGCGCCTGCAGCCGCTCCAGCAGAGCGTTCATCCCGCCGGCCAGTGCGGCGGGCGGGAACAGCGCCGCCATGAGCGTAGCCGCGGCATGGTATGGGAACAGGTCGTGGCTCAGGCGAATCCCCTGGCTGCGGGCGTCGTCCTCGCGCCGCAGGACCTCCTCGATCTTCGTCCAGTGCGCCCGGCCCACCGCCTCGTTGTGGGAGTGATGGATATGGCAGCCGCTGTCGCGTCCGATGGCGATGATCTCGTCCACCGAGGGCAGCAGGAGCTCGCTGGAACCACGCACGTGGAAGGTGAAGGTGCCCTGGTGGAGCTGCACCTCGCGCGCCAGCTCCAGCAGCTCCTCGGTGGGAGCATACATGCCCGGCGGATAGATCAGCCCGGCGGAGACGCCGAACGCACCGGCCTCCATGGCGCGGCCGACCTGGCGGCGCATGCCGGCGAGCGCCTGCGCGTCGGCACGTCCGGGGCCGGCCCCCATGGCATGGAGACGCAGCGGCCCGTGCGCCTGCAGCGCCCCCACGTTGAGCGGCAGCGGACGCGACTCCAGCTCGCCCAGGAAGCCGCCCAGATCGTCCCAGGGCCAGGGCACATCCTCCGGCGTCATCCAGCTGTTGATGCCGCGCAGGACGGGCTCGGTTCGCGCACGCCGTGGCGCTACACCCATTCCGCAGTTGCCCACCAGGGTGGTGGTGATCCCCTGGGAGATGCGCCCGCGCAGGAGCTGTACGGCGCGCCCCGGCTCCTGCATGAGCACCAGATCGGCGTGGGAATGCGGGTCGATGAACCCCGGCGCCACGGCCAGGCCGTCCACGTTCAGGATACGGGCGGCGGGGCGCGCGTCGAGCCGGCCCATGGCCGTGACGCACCCGCCACGGATCCCCACGTCCAGGCGCCGGGGAGGGGCGCCCGTCCCGTCATGCACCTCGCCTCCTGTGACGATGAGGTCCAGAACTTCGGTCATGCATCCCCTGTGGCGCGGGCCACCCACAGCCGCGCGGCCTCGCCCAGAAGCAGTGAACGCGTCTGCAGATCCTGCCACCAACCCGGCGGAGGGAAGGTGCTGAGGCCCGCCGGGCACGACAGGATGCGAATGCCGGTGCCCCGCACTGCGCGCTCGAACAGTCGCGTGGCCCGTTCGGCGTGAAACGCTTCGGTCACCAGGATCACCGAGCGCAGTGACTCGCGCCGGGCCAGTTCGCACAGCACCCTCGCCTCGGCTCGCGTGGACCTGGGCGATGCTTCCGCCAGCAGCGCATGCCCGGGCACGCCGAGCTCCCGGGCGCGTCTGCTGTTGTGCTCCGCCCAGTCCATGCCGAAGCCGGTTCCGGTGAGCAGCAATCGTGGCGCCAGGCCGAGCTGAAACAGGGACACTCCGTGATCCACGCGCAGGGTCGGCCGCTCTCGTGCGCCTCCCAGGACGTGGATCAGATCCGCCCTGGCCGGGGGCGTGGTACGGACCAGCCGGTGGGGAAGGAAACGAAACCATCGGGCGCGGGTCAGGAGTGGGAGCAGCGGCGCACTGAGGGCGCCCAGCCCCAGGGAGAAACCGCGCGACAGCAAGTGGCGCGGCAAGGAGCCGGGGCGCCGCGGTCGGTTCACCGCTGGGCTCGGGATATCAGAGCCTCGAAGCGGGGGTCGCCACGCAGCGAATCCAGATCCGGATCGCTGCGCAGCCGCTTGGTCTCGCTGAAGCCCGCGTCCATGGCCTGTTGCAGCGTCTCCAGCGCCTCGGCGATCTGCCCCAGGCGGGCCTGGAAGCCCGCCATCTTCACCAGGATCTCCGGCTCCCCGGGCGAGTAGCGCAGCGCCTCCCGGAGCTGGGTGATGGCATCCTCGTGGCGCCCCATGCGGCCCAGGGTCTCGGCGAATTGATAGTAGAAGTACGGATTCCTCGGGTTGAGCTGAAGGGCCTGCCGGTGCGCCTGCACTGCCAGGCCGTAGTTGCCCAGCAGACCTACCGCGTTGGCGTAGTCGGAGCTGTAGCTGGGATCGGAACGATCGATGGCCAGTGCCATGCGAAAGCTCTTGGCCGCCTGCTCCGCCTCGCCGACCTCGATGTACGTCACTCCCAGGGCATGGTGCAGTTCTGCATCTCCCGGTCTGAGCCGGATGGCCTTACCGTATTCCTCGATGGCCCGGGGGTAGTCGCCGGAGTTGAAATAGATCCCGGCCAGGTTGAACAGAACGTCGGCGTTTTCCGGGTCCCGCTGCAGTGCCAGGCGGTACTCGGCGATGGCCTCCTCGTTGCGACCCTGGCCGGCGTACAGCGATCCCAGGTTGGCGTGAGGCGGCGCGGGGATCGGGTCGAGCTCCACGGCGCGCAGCAGTTCCCTCTCTGCGTTCACCACGTCGCCCAGGCGGGCGTAGCAGGCGCCGATTCCGGCGTGGGCTCCGGCATGATCCGGAGCGCGCTGGAGGGCCTCGTGAAACTGTATTATTGCTTGACGGCAGTGCCCCGCCTCGGACAGCGTAGCGCCGAACTCGTAGCGGTATTCAATGTTGGCCGGGTCACGTTTCACCGCCTCGTAGTAGTGCACCGCGGCTGCCGACGGATCGCCCTTGAGCCGATGAGCGTTGCCCATGCGGTAGTACGTATCGGTGAACGACGGATCCAGCGCCCGAGCCTGCTCCAGGTACTTCAGAGCCTCCTCCGGGTCATTGGCCTTGATCAATTCGGCTGCCACATCGAGGCGCAGTGTCACGCTGCCCGGGGCGTTGGCCAGGGATTGGGTCAGGAAGAGCAGGCGCTGACCCACCGGTTCCAGCACGCGGAAGCGCTCGAACGCGTTCTCGGCTTCCGGCATGCGGTCCAGCCTCACCAGTGCCTTGCCGAGGCTCTGGAATGCTTGATCGTAGTACGGATTGATCTCGATGGACTTCTCGAATTGCTTCACGGCCCCCTCGAGATCTCCCAGGTTCATGAGCACCAGGCCCATGCGGAGACGGCTGGCCTCGAACTCCGGGTCCAGATCGATGGAGCTCTGGAAATTGTTGCGTGCCTCCTCGTACTCACCGCGGTCGAGTTGCAGGGAGCCCACATAGTAGTAGGGCAGGGAGTCCAGCGGGTTCTCTTCCATGAGCCGCAGGAACTGTGTCTCGGATTCCTCCAGCTTGCCTCGCTTGCGCAGCATCACGGCGAGGTTGTGGCGCGCGGGACGGTAGCTCTGCTCGATCTTCAGCGCCTCGCGGAACGCTGCCACCGCCATCTCCTCGCGTTGCTGGGTCATGTAGATCCGACCCATGTAGTAGTAGTCCTCCAGATCGGGCCGCAGCGCCAGGGCGGCGAGGAGATGGACGCTCGCCTCATCCTGCTTGCCCAGCAGGTACTCCGTCAACCCGAGGAAGTGGTTGTACGCGGCATCCTTCGGGACATTGCGCACCGCCACCTCGAAGTTCTCCTCGGCCAGGGTGTACTGCTTCATCTCCAGGCGGGCTCTGCCCAGCCAGGCGTGCGCTTGCGGCTGCTCGGGAACGAGGAGCAGCGCATTGTCGAAGTAGCGGATGGCCTCCGTGTACTTCTTCTCCTCCAACAAGCGCTTGCCGGTCTGTAGCAGCTGCTTGAGGCCCGGGGCCGTCGACTCCTGGGCCATGGCAGCTACCGCGAACAACAGGCAACTCATCGTCAGCAAGGCGATCGTGCTCTTCATGGAGATCCCTTTCCCTTCCGGGTCGGTTTGTCCTCTTCTAGATGGATAAGGGTGTCGGTCGGCAAGTCCGGAAACTTCTGGACGGTGCCCGAAGGCCAGCGAACCTCCACGTTCGCCACCCGGGCGGTGCCGATTCCCACCAGCAGCCGGTGGTCCCCCTGTGAGAGATAGGACCCGCCGGCGGTGAGCTGTCGCACCAGCCTCAGGTCGCCTGCCTGAATGGTAATGCGGCTGCCGATGGCGTCGCGATTGGAGGGTCCGCCGGTGAGCGCCAGGCGTAGGGAGTGGCGCCCGCGGCGCTCGGTCTCGTTGAGCAGTAGCTGGCCCCGCCCGTGGTGGCCGGCCACGTAGATGTCCAGGTCGCCATCGTTGTCGATGTCACCCAGCGCCGCTCCGCGGCTCGAATGGGCCACGGCCAGGCCAGGCCCCGCCGCGGTGGAGATGTCCGTGAAGGTGCCGCCGCCGTCGTTGCGGAACAACTGGTTCGTCTGCCGGAAGCGATCCTGCGGGTTGAGGATGGGTGCCTGCTCGTACAGGTGTCCGTTGGCCACGAACAGATCGTCATCCCCGTCCAGATCGGCATCGAAGAAGCGTGTGCCCCAACCCAGCGGCAGGTAGGTTGACCGGTGCAACTGCGCCATGACGCTGGCATAGGTGAAGATGCCGCCGCCGTCGTTGCGATACAGGGCGTTGAACTCGCGGGCGAAGTTGGTCACGATGATATCCAGCCGGCCGTCATTATTGAAGTCCCCCAGGGCCGTGCCCATCCCTGCCTCGCCCATTCCCGCCTCGCTGTATCCGGTGCCGGAGATGAGCGTCCAGTCCTTGAAGCTCCCCTTGCCGTCGTTGAGCAGCAGCCGGTTGCCCCCGCCGTCGTTGGCAATATAGAGATCCAGGTCGCCGTCGTCATCCAGGTCGCCCAGCGTCACTCCCAGGCCCCGTCCGTCGGGGTCCTGCACCCCACGCTCCTTGGCGGCCTCGCGGAATCGGGGAATGCCGTCCTCTCCGGGACCCTGGTTCAGGAACAGGGAGTTGGGCAGGCCCGAGTACTCCAGATCGGAGCAGCCGTAGGGCGTCCCCTCGAAGTCACAGAAACTCGGACCGGATTCGAAGTCGAGATAGTCGACGACGTACAGATCCAGATAGCCGTTGCCGTCCACGTCGGCGAAGGCCGCGCTGTGCGACATGAGTGGATCTGCCACGCCGGCGATGGCGGTCACATCCACGAACGTGCCGTCCCCCTGGTTCCGGTAGAGGACGTTGTCGCCATAATTCGTGACGTAGAGATCCTGATCGCCGTCGTTGTCCATATCACCCGTCGCCACACCCAGCCCGAAGCCGGTGTCGCCCACACCGGCCTTCTCGGTGACGTCGGTGAACCGCGGCACACCGTCCTTCCCCGCACCCTCGTTGCGATAAAGACGGTTGGTCGGCGCGGGGCGGCCCTCCGGGTCGGGCATCCTGCGCCAGGCGGCCTGGACGAGGTAGAGGTCCAGATCACCGTCCCCGTCGTAGTCGAACAGCGCCGCTCCCGGCCCCATCTCCTCGTAGATCACCACCGGGCTTGTCCCGCCCCGGATGTGGACGAAGTCGATGCCGGCGGCTTCGGTTGCATCGACGAAGCGTATGGCCGGATGCACGGACTCCTTCGCGGACAGGGGACCACGCGCCTGCGCCGCGGCGGGTGCAGTGACAGTGGCCAAGCAGAGAACGGGTAGGATGTGCTTCATGTTGCGCTGAGACTTGCGGCTCCTGGTAACCACAACTATACCAACCCATTGGGTGAGTTTCCATCCTGCGTGTCCGGGGCCGGTCCTGCCCCTCAATGCGGCAGCGGCGGGAAGTGGACACCACCCTCTCCCGAATACGTTGAACCGGTTGGACTATCATGATGTTGCCATGAGTTCCTACAGCCGCGAAGAGCGCGAGTTGCTCGACCACTGCCTGGTCACCACCTACAAGGCAAGCGGACCCGGTGGGCAGCACCGCAACAAGACCGAGTCGGCGGTGAGGTTGTTTCATCGGCCGTCGGGACTGACGGTCACGTGCGCGTCGCACCGCTCGCAATACCGCAACCGTCGCGAGGCGCTGGCCGAGCTGAGGCGCCGGCTGGAGGTGCGCAAGCGCCGGCGCAAGCCCCGGGTCCCGACCCGTCCCGGCCGGGGCCAGAAGGAGGCGCGGCTGCAGGACAAACAGATTCGCAGCCGGACCAAGCAGTTGCGCCGGCGGGTGGATGATGACTGACGGGCCTCTAACATGAGAGTGCTTCTGCTGTTGGCCTTGATGGCAGCCGGCGCCGGCGGTGGCGAGGTGGATGCCCAGCTGGCGAGGGGGGCGTCCGCCCTGCGTCGTGGGGATGTGGTGGACGCCATGAAGGCCTTCCAGGCCGCGCTGCAACTGGATCCGGACTCCTGGGAGGCACATGAGGGCCTGGGCCAGGCCTGGCGCGCCAGCGGAGATCTGCAGGCCGCGCAGCGCGAGCTGCGGCTGGCCCTGTCGAGCGCGCATGCCGGGGCCTCTGCCGCGGGTCACCTGGCCGACCTGATTCCCCTGTTGCCGGACGAGCAGCGCCGTGAAGCATGGACATGGCTCGGGGCTCACGCGACGGCCTCGCTCGCCATCCAGTTGAAGGTGGCCGGTGAGGCCCGCCGGGCCGGCGACCTGGTCACGGTGGGCGAGGCCCTGAACCGGGCGTTGGCGCTGGATCCCAGCCACCTGCGGGCGCGGGTGGAGCAGATCCGCCTGGCCCGGGATGCTCTGAACTACCCTCGGGCCGAGGAGTTGGCGCTCGCGTTCATCCGGGATCATCCGCGCTACGCCGAGACCCATGTGCAACTGGGGCGCATCTATCAACTCCAGCGCCGGCGGGAGGATGCCGCCCGGCACTACGCGACAGCACTGGAGCTGGAGCCCGAGCATTCCACCGCCCTGCGCCGGTTCGCAGAGATCAAGATGAGAGACGGCGACCTGGAGGGGGCGGTGAAGATGCTGCGGCGTGCTCTGGAGGTGGCACCGGATCAGTTTCAGGTGCACTATCTGCTGGGTCAGGCGTACTACCGATTGGGAGATCAAGGCGCTGCCGACCGGCACATGGCCACCTTCCGCAAGATCAAGGACGCGCGGCGCGCGCACACGCGCCTGGCCGGCGGCGCCGTCATGGAGGACGATTGAGCCGCTTTCTCCTCGCTGCCGCGCTCCTGGTCCCGGCGTCCTTGACCCTGGCGGCGTCCCCCGATGCAGGGGAGAGGCCGCTGGGCTTCCAGCTGGTGGATGTGGGCCGCCAGGCCGGCCTGACGTCGCCCACCGTGTGCGGCAAGGAGGGCAATCCCGCCATCCTCGACGGCACCGGACCCGGCCTGGCGCTGCTGGACTTCGACGGGGACGGCCGCCTGGACATCTACCTGGTGCAGGGTGGGACCAGCTATGAGAAGACGCCGGTGCACGTGGCCAACCTGTTGTACCGCAACCTGGGGAACGGTCGCTTCGAGGATGTCAGCGGCGCAGCCGGCGTCGGGGACCGCCATTTCGGCCAGGGGGCGGTGGCCGCGGACATCGACGGCGATGGACATACCGACCTGTTCGTGACGAACTACGGGCGCAACACTCTCTATCGCAACCAGGGTGACGGCACGTTCCGCGACGATACCGAGCGCGCCGGGCTGGGCTACGACGGCTGGAGCACGGGAGCGGCGTTCGCCGATGTGGATCGGGACGGTGACCTGGATCTCTACGTCGCCAACTACGTGGGCTTCGATCCGCGCACCACGCCGATCAGGGGCAACCCGCGCTGCGTCTTCATGGGCGTGAAGGTCTTCTGCGGCCCGCGCGGGTTGACTCCGCTCCAGGATCTGTTCTACCGCAACCGCGGCGATGGAACGTTCGAGGAGCGCACGCGTGAGTCAGGGCTGTGGCAGGCGGAGCCGTACTACGGGCTGGGAACGGTGTTCGGCGATGTGGACGGCGACGGCGATGTCGATCTCTATGTCGCCAACGATGCCACGCCCAACCTGTTGTTCCTGAACCGGGGCGACGGCACGTTCGAGGAACGGGGCCTGCTAAAGGGAGTGGCCTTCAGCCAGGACGGTGCCGAGCAGGCAGGCATGGGCACCAACCTGGGCGACTATGACGGCGACGGGCGCATGGACATCGTGGTGACCAACTTCTCGCACGATACCAACACGCTCTACCGCAATGAGGGCGGTCTGTTCGAAGTGGCCACGTTTGCTGCCGGGCTGGGGGAGGTCACGTTGGATCGCCTGGGCTGGGGCGTGGCCTTCGTGGATCTGGACCGCGACGGCCGGCGGGACCTGTTCGTCTCCAACGGCCACGTGTATCCGCAAATGGACGGCAGGGGATTGGGCACCACCTATCGCCAGGCAAACCAGGTCTTCCTCAACAAGGGGGATGGCAGTTTCCAG
>CBDVAL010000099.1:0-11786 GCA_965371955.1 uncultured bacterium
CACATCATGACCATCGAGGATCCCATCGAGTTCCTGCACAGGGATAAGAAGAGCCTGGTGAACCAGCGCGAGGTGGAGGTGGATACCAAGACCTTCTCCGGCGCGCTGCGCTCCGCCCTGCGTCAGGATCCCGATGTAATTCTGGTGGGTGAGATGCGCGACTACGAGACCATCGAGACGGCCTTGACCGCCGCCGAGACCGGCCACCTGGTGCTGTCCACGCTGCATACCCTGGACGCCACCGAGACGGTCAACCGCATCATCTCCGTGTTCCCCCCGCACCAGCAGAAACAGATCCGCCTGCAGTTGGCCGCGGTCATCAAGTCCATCATCTCCATGCGCCTGGTGCCGCGCGCCAATGGGGATGGTCGAGTGCCGGCGGTAGAGGTCCTGCGCGCCACGCCGTACATCCGCGACTGCATCGAGAACAAGGAAAAGACCAAGCTGATCCGGGACGCCATCGCGTCCGGCACGTCGCAGTACGGGATGCAGACCTTCGACCAGTCCCTCTACCGGCTCTACAAGCAGGATTACATCACCCTGGACGAGGCGCTGCGGCGGTCCACCAACCCGGATGAGTTCAAACTCAAGATCGCCGGAATCCAGTCCACCTCCGACCTGTCCCAGGAAGAGATGGACGCGACCCTGCAAGTCGACGAGACACATGCTGCTGACTCTCCCTTCTCGTTCACCAACCAGGAGTAAGCCCGCGCGCTAGCGGGCCGTCCGGGCCTCTAGGCAGCGTCCGCCGGCAGGTCTATGATGGTGGGCCGGAGCGTCCGCAGGGCCACTCCTGCATGGACACGCCACCGGGGGGAACGGGCGAGCCATGGCAATGAAGGCCAACGAACTGCGCGAGGGCTTTCTGTCGTTCTTCGAGGAGCGCGGACACCGCCGGGTGCCGTCCTCCAGCCTGGTTCCCGGAGACGACCCCACCCTCCTGTTCACCAATGCCGGGATGAATCAGTTCAAGGATGTCTTCCTGGGCGGGGACACGCGCGACTATGCCCGCGCCACGTCGTCGCAGAAATGCCTGCGAGTCAGCGGCAAGCACAACGACCTGGAGCAGGTGGGCCGCACGGCGCGTCATCACACGTTCTTCGAGATGCTGGGGAATTTCTCGTTCGGCGACTACTTCAAGCGTGACGCCATCCGCTTCGCCCATGAGTTCCTGGTGGGCGTGTGCAAGCTGGACCCGGAGCTCCTCTGGTACACGGTTTTTGCCGGCGAAGGCCGCTTCGCGGCCGATGACGAGGCCTATGATCTATGGCTCGAGGAGGCCGGAGCACCGGCAGCGCGCGTCCTGCGCCTGGGGGAGAAGGACAACTTCTGGCGCATGGGAGATACCGGACCCTGCGGACCCTGCACCGAGATCCACTTCGACCAGGGGGCCGAGCTGGGATGCGGCAAGGAGGACTGCAGTCCTGCTTGTGATTGCGATCGCTATCTGGAAATCTGGAACCTGGTATTCATGCAATTCGACCAGAGGGCCGATGGCTCGGTGCGTGATCTGCCGGCCCCGTCGGTGGACACCGGAATGGGGCTGGAGCGACTTGCCGCGGTGGTGCAGGGCGTCCACAGCAACTACGGGAGCGATCTGTTCACCCGCATCCTGCAGGCCGTGGGAGAGGCGGCGGGCCATCCCTTCGGCGAGGACGCCCAGGTGGACGTCTCCCTCCAGGTCATCGCCGATCACCTGCGCGCCATCACCTTCCTCGTCAGTGACGGTGTCACCCCGGCCAGTGGCGATCGTGGCTACGTGGTGCGGCGTGTGCTGCGCCGCGCTGCCACGCATGCCCACCTCCTGGGACAGGAGCCCCCGTTCCTGTTTCGCTTCATCCCCACGGTGGTGGAGGAGATGGGCGGTGCCTACCCGGAGATCCGCGAGCAATGCGACTACGTGGTGAAGGTCTGTCGCATGGAGGAAGAGAGCTTCCGCGATACGCTGCAACGCGGCCATGCGCCGCTGGACGATCTGATCCGGCGGACGCGTGACGCGGGCCTGGCGGAGATTCCGGGCGAGGAGGTATTTCCACTCTACGACTCGCTGGGATTGCCCATGGATCAGATCGTGGCCACAGCACACCAGGCCGGGCTGGGAATCACCATGATGGGCTTCGAGCGCGAGATGGCCCGGCAGAAGAAGCGCTCGCAGGCGGCCTGGAAGGGCGGTGCCGACGCCGCATCCAAGGAGTTCTACCGTGATCTGGCGGGCCGGGTGGCCACCGACTTCCAGGGTTACGACACGCTGATCGTGAAGCAGGCGAAGGTGCTGGCGCTGCTGCAGTCCGGCGCGGAGATCGAGGAGCTGGGCGGCGAAGGGGCGCAGGGCGAGGTGATCCTGGCCCGCACGCCATTCTACGCCGAGGCCGGTGGACAGATCGGCGACGTGGGCACACTGCACAGTCCTGACGGATCGATCCAGGCGCGCGTGCTGGGCACCGTGGCGCCCGTGCCGGGCTTGATAGTACATCGCGTGCAGGTGGAGCGCGGCAGGGTGAGGGCCGGCGCCTCGTTGACGGCGCAGGTGGACACGGAAGTGCGCCCCGAGACCATGCGCAATCATACGGCGACGCACCTGCTGCACGCGGCGCTCCAGGAGGTGCTGGGTCCGCACGCGCGACAGGCGGGTTCCTACGTGGGGCCGGATCGGCTGCGCTTCGACTTCAACCACATGCAGGCCATGACCGCTGCCGAGATCCGGCAGGTGGAGGACCGCGTCAACGCCGTCATCCTGGAGAACCGGGAGGTGAGCAAGACCGTGATGGATCGCGAGCAAGCCCTGTCCTCCGGTGCCGTCGCGTTCTTCGGCGACAAGTACGGCGACCTGGTGCGCGTGGTGGACGTGCCGGGCTTCAGCCGCGAACTGTGCGGCGGCACCCATTGCGATGGCACCGGACAGATCGGACCCTTCCGCATCCTGTCGGAGCGCGGTATCTCCGCCGGTGTGCGCCGCCTGGAGGCGGTTACGGGACGGGTTGCACTGCAGCGTTTCGCCACCGGGGATGGCATCCTCGCCCGCCTGGAGGAGATACTGTCAGTTCCGCGGGAGAAGGCGGAGGAGACGCTGCAGCACAATCTGGCGCGCCAACGCGAACTCCAAAAAGAAGTGGAGCGGCTCAAGTTGAAGCTGGCCGCTGCCGGACCCGGACAGGACCTGTCGCAGGAGGTACGCGAGGTGGACGGCGTGCAGGTGCTGGCCCGAGAGGTGGGCGGCCTGGACCGTTCGGCCATGCGCAACCTGGCCGACTCGCTCAAGGCGAAGATCCAGCCCGGCATCGTGGTGCTGGGCTCAACGGAAGGCAAGCGCGTCTCGCTCCTGGTGTCGGTGAGCGAGGATCTGCGCCACCGTGTGGACGCCCGCAAGGTGATCCGCGAGCTGGCCAGCATCGTGGGTGGGGGAGGGGGCGGCCACGCCACCATGGCCGAGGCCGGCGGACGCGACCCGGAACGGTTGAGCGAGGCCCTTGCAGCCACCACCGGCGTGGTGGAACGCCTGCTGGAGGGTTCGTGAGGCCGGCCGCTGTGCTGGCGATGCTGCTGGTGGCCTCCGGGTCGTTGTGCGCGCAGGCGGACATCCGGCTGCAACGGGACGCCCGTGGAAGGGTGGTGGCAACCAATACAAGGGGCGGGGCGTACGGCGGCGCGGGCAGCGTGCTGGATGGTTCCCCGCGCCCTGCTGCCACGCACGGCTCACAGGCGCCGGCTGCCCGCCAGCGACTGGGCTCGCTGATCCGCCAGGCCGCGCGCCGTCACGGGGTCTCTGCCGACCTGATCCGCGCGGTAGTGGCGGTGGAGTCCGGGTTCGACCCACGTGCCGTGTCGCCCAGGGGAGCACGGGGATTGATGCAGTTGATGCCTGCCACCGCTGCGCAGCTGAACGTGGACAACCTGTACGATCCGGCGCAGAACCTGGACGGCGGCACACGGCATCTGCGCGGCCTGCTCGATCGCTTTGATGGGGACCTGCGCCTGGCGCTGGCAGCGTACAATGCCGGTTCCGGGGCGGTGCGCCGCCACGGTGGGATGCCCCCGTACCCCGAGACCCGGGAGTATGTCCACAAGGTGCTACAACGCCTGGCCGACGGCGGCAGCGGGTCTTCGGGCCCACGCAGCCTGACGCCCTATCGAGATAGTCGTGGACATCTGGTGCTCTCCAACGTGCCCCAGCCGGCGGCGCGCAAGGCAAGGCCATGAGCGAATCCGCAAGCTCGGAACATGGCACGTTCCTGCTGCACAGGAACCGGGGCCGTGAGCATTTCGAGGCCGAGGAATACGCGCGCGCGCGCAGCGATCTGGAGTTGGCCAGCTCCATCCGGGATGACGATCCGGACGTGATGTACTGGCTGGCCATGGCCTATTTCCGGCTGGACCAGCATGCCGAGGCCGAGGACATGTTCCGGCGCTTGATGAGATTCCGTCCTGGTCATGCTTCCCTGCACGTGAATCGAGGCATCGCGCTGTTCAAGCTGAGTCGGACGGAGGAAGCCGAGCGGGAGTTCCGCAGGGCGCTGGAGCTGGACAATGCGGGCAATCGCCCCCATCTCTACCTCGGCCTTACCCACGCCCGCCGAGGCGAGTACGAGGAGGCCCTGAATCACTTCGAGGAGGCGGGTGCGTCCATGCTGGCGTCCCAGATGCGGCAGCGGCTGGGCTGGGGACCCCGGCAGCAGGAGACGAGACCCCCCACGCCACCTGCCCCTGAGGTGGAACTGCAGATCGAATCCGGGTCGCCGGAGCCTCGGGCCCCAGCGCAGGAGCCGAAGCCGGCGGCCGTGGAAACTCCCGTCCCGGGTTCCGGTCCTCCGGTTGCCGATGGGTCTTTCCCGGCGGTGCGTGACTCCCGAGTCGCCGCGGACGGCGCTGAGGTGACAGTGCACGGCGGCACGTTGCTGCGGATGACGTTCCGCGGCATTGCACTGGCGCACCGCGAGGCCCTGGTGGGGTCGGCAGGAAGCTTGAGCTTCGAGAGGTCGGCGCGACATGAAGAACTGGTGCGTGTGATGGGGGACGGCAGCCTGTATCTCGTGCGAGAGGGCCGTCGGATCTCGGTGATGCCGCTGCAAGGTGAGGCATTTCACCTGGCCATGGATCGTTTTGTGGCGAGCCAGGGCGAACTGGCGCGGGAGGTGTCCACAGCCGCCGACGACGGAACCTTGCCACTGCGCGCCGTGGGTTTGCTAGGAAACGGAATGGTGGGTCTGTCCACCGTGGGACGCCCACTGGTGCTGGAGGTCCGGCCGGGGCGCCCGGCGACGCTGTCCACGCAGCGCGTGGTGGGATGGGTGGGGGCCCTGCAACTGTGCCGCGCTGCCGACGATCCGGCTGCCATTGCCACCGGCCTGTCCATGATTCGCTTCGAGGGCGGCGGTAAGGTCATCCTGGACGTGCCGGAGGGATCCGGCGCGGCCAGGGAGATCGCCGGTGCCGAACCCCTCTGATCCCGGCCGAGTCCATGGAAACACTGGTCGAGCACGTTCACCGGCTGCCCAAGGCGGAACTCCATGTCCACCTGGAGGGCACCGCTGACGCCGCCGCGCTGCGCGGCATGCTTGCCGCCCGCAACGCTGCGGTCCCCGACGATCTCGATGCGCTGTTCGTTCATGACGGCTTTCGCGAGTTCCTGGATCATTTCCGAAGCATCCTGGACGTGATGCGGCGTGCCGAGGACTACGGCTGGCTGGCAGGTCGCTACCTGGACGGCGCCGCCGCGCAGGGCGTCCGGCACGTGGAGTTCTACCTCTCCCTGGGGGCGGCCGTGCGGCGCGGACTTTCGCCCAGGTCCCTGCTGGAGTCGATCGGTGATGCGGTGGATCGTCGGCGCGAGAACATCACGGCATCGGTGCTGGTGGACTGCGTACGACAGTTCGGCGTCCAGGAAGCTGCCGCCACGCTGGATGCGGCACTGGAGCACTCCGACCTTCACCTGATCTCCGGTTTCGGGATGGGCGGCGATGAACTCAGCCAGCCGGCGAAAGAGTTCGCGCCGGTGTTTGCCCGAGCGCGGGAGCGCGGCCTGCACACGGTGGTGCACGCCGGAGAGGTGGGCGGGTCTTCCGAGGTGGAACAGGTGTTGCGTCACCTACGACCGCAGCGCATCGCCCACGGCATCGCGGCGGCAACAAGCCCGGCGCTGTTGGCCCGTCTCGTGGAGGAGAGGATCACGCTGGATGTCTGCCTGACCAGCAACCTCCGCACCGGAGCAGTCGCCCGGCTCGGAGAACATCCGCTGCCGCAACTCCTGCATGCCGGTGTGGCGGTCAGTCTGGGCACGGATGATCCGGGCATGTTCGGCACCGACCTCACGCGGGAGTACACGCTGGTCGTGGAGGAACTGGGCCTGCCCACCGGGGCGCTGCAGAGGCTCGCCGACAACAGCCTGAAGGCAGCCTTTCCCTTGCCCTGAGCAGAGCGGCCAGGCGCTGCGCGCTAGAGAGCAGCCCGGGGAGCCGAGCGGCGGGGGTCGCGTTGCAGGCGCTTGCGGTTGCTGCGGCACAGGCGCTGGAACGCCCGGGGGGACCGATTTCCTTCACGCACGAAGTTGCGATGGAAGTCGCGGTAATTCTGGTAGCCCACCCGGTACGCCACCTCCGAGATGGTGTGCTTGCCCTCCATGAGGAGTTGTTCGGCAAGGCGCATGCGGCGCTGGCGCAGGTACTGGGTGACCGTGACGCCCAGCTCACGCCGGAAGATGGACGAGAGATAGTTGGGGGACAGGTGGATGGCTTGAGCCAGTTCGCCCAGGGGCACCCGGCGAGTAAAATGATGATCCAGGTAGGCCCGGGCCCGAAACACGGTGGGGCTGACCGAGGCCCCGGATATCAGGGGGCCAAACAGGAGCACGATCTCCTGCCGGAAGCGCTTGCGCAGGGAGCCCATGGTCTCCGCCGTGCCCAGCGCCTCAGCCCGTCGCCATCGTTCCGCCCGGCCGTCCTGACTCGATGCGTCCGGGTTGCCGGCACGTGGCGTGGGCTCTCCGGGCTGCAGCGAACCGCGGATGCCCTCCAGCAGGTCCGCCAGCAGAAGGGCCATACTGCCGGGCCGCGAGCGATCCGGTAGGCGGATCTCGGAAGCCAGGCGCTCCAGGGCTTCACGGCATCGTCCCAGGTCGAACTCGGTCAGAGCCTCTATTGCCTCATGTTCCCGTGCCCAGGGATAGGGATCGCCGGGGGGGGAACCCCGCCCGGCGGCAGAGGCCGGATCGTGGGCCGTATCTCTCAAGCCAGGGCTCTCCTCGGAGACCGGCGCGGCGCCGGTGGCGAACAGGAATGCAGGAAAAGGCTGAAAAGGCTCGCTGAAAATATATGCGCGTTTCTGGACTATTCAACCGATTTTTTTGACCAGGCGCGGAATTTCGGGCTTTGGGGGGGGTGGGAGCACACCGTAAGACGGTTCTGGCAGATGGATTTACGAGTCCTCCGGCGCACGTCCGGAGGAGACCGCCGGAATGCGAGAATCGGTCCGGATCTCACCCGGGCGCGGGCGCGCCCAGCAGCCTGGCGCCCTCCCGGAGCAACCGCCGGAGCAGCCGAACGGAACGCGCCTCGGCATAGACGCGCAGCACGGCTTCGGTCCCCGATCGCCGGAACAGCAGCCAACCCTCCTCGCCGAACAGTAGCTTGGTCCCGTCCAGGCTATCCACTCCCTGCACCGTCAACCCGGCGACCCGATCCGGTGGCGACTGCGCCAGCCGCTGCAGCGATTCCTGCAGCGCGCCTGCCGGATCCTGCAGGTCCACCCGATCGTAGTGATAGTCGCCAAACTCGTCGGTGAGCTCCTCTACCAGCGACGAGAGCGGCTTGCCTGCCATGGTGACGGCCTCCATCAAGAGCAGGCCGGCCAGGATGCCGTCGCGCTCCGGAAGGTACCCGGCAAAACCAATCCCGCCGCTCTCCTCGCCACCGAGGACGAGTTCTCCAGCTTCCAGGAGTGCGGCGATGTGCTTGAATCCCACCGGCAGGGTATGGAACGTCCGGCCCTCGGCCGCCGCGATGCGGTCCAGATAGAGCGTGTTTGCGAAGGTCTTCGCCAGACCTCCCGGCACCTGGCGGCGGCGTATGAGGTGCAGGGCCAGCACTGCCGCCAGACGCAAGGGCGAGAGAAAGTTCCCGGCGTCGTCCACCGCCGCCACGCGGTCGCCGTCGCCGTCGGTGGCGAAGCCCAGTGACGCTCCCATGCGCGGAACCGCCTGCAGCAACGGGCCCAGCCGCTTGCGGATGGGCTCGGGGGGTTGCCCTCCGAACAGAGGATCCCTGCCGCCGCGTAAGGTCTCCACGTGGTTCGAGGAGCCCGAGAGTAGTTCCTGCACGATCCGCTCGCCGGTGCCGTGCATGGAATCCACCACTACCTGCAGCCGCGCGGCGCGAATGCGTTGCAGATCGACCACGGCAGCCAGGCGCTCGCGGTGCGCGGGGGTGAACGAGCGAACCTCCAGGCTTCCCAGCCCGATACCCTCGGCCGGCAAGAGCATGCGGACGGGGGCCCGATCCAGTTGCTGTTCCACCGCCGTGGTGACCGTCTCGTCGGCACTGGCGCCGGCGGCGGTCTTGATCTTCAGCCCGTGGAACTCGGGAGGGTTGTGGCTGGCGGTGAGCACCAGCCCGAACTCCGCGCCGGCGTCCACCACCTGGCAGGAAACCGCCGGCGTGGTGTGCGGCCGCTCGCCGAGGAGCACCGAAAGGCCGTTTCCCAGCAGAACCGCGCACGCCTCCTCGGCAAACCGACGCGCCAGGAAGCGATTGTCATACCCCACCACGACCCGCGTGGCGCCGGCAGGGATCATCACGCCGCACACCGCCTGCACCACCCGCCGCAGGTTCGCAAACGTGAACTCTCGCCCTATCACACCCCGCCAGCCGTCGGTTCCGAAACGGATAGAACCCATTTCATGATCTCCTTCGTCGGCCTAAGGCCAAGCGAGGGGGGACCGGGCAAGGCGCCGCGCCGACGCGATGCATTGCGCCTAGCGGAGAAGCGGTAAAGCGGCCCCGGCCCCCCCCAGCCGGCCCACGCCCGGAGGAGATAAATAAACGGGTTCTACTCACCAAACCACCCTGGCCGGGGCGACGGTCAGCCGGTAGGCGGAGCCGGGAACCCCGGTGAGTCCGGCCAGCGAGGAGGCCGGAACCGGATCGTAGCCTGCAGCACGCAGCCAGCGGATGGTCTCGCCGAGGTGACGATCGAAACGATCCACCCATGGGCGATTGGAATGCAGATGCATCAGGGTAATCGTTCCATTGAGCCCGTGTGGCTCCCCGCGCGCCTTGCGGGCGAGAACCGAGAGGAACTCCTGCGGCGAACGATAGTGACGCGACGCCCGGTCGGAGACCCAGTCCAGGGAGTCCAGGCCGGGGCTCCATCCCACGTGCAGGTAGCCCGCGGCCGCTGCCCATCGCAGGATCTCAGGGTTGACCTCACCGTACGGAGCGCGCCAGAAGGGTGCCATATCCACGCCGGCGAGCTGCAGCAATGCCTGACGCGCCCCCTCGAGCTCGCCGAGGAGGACGGTGCGATCCACATCCGGGTGGGTGTCATGGCGGCGGTTGCTCTCCCACGTGGTCAGGTGGCGGTGGTGCTCGGTGTGGTTGCCGATCTCGTGGCCATGGGCCAGGATGCGATGCACCAGATCCGGATGGTTGCGGATGAACTCGCCGGTAAGAAACAGGGTGGTCCGAACCCCCTCGCGCTCCAGAATGTCCAGGATCGAGGTGGCTGCGCTGGCCTCGCTGCCTCCGTCGAACGAGAGTAACACGCGTGAGTCCGATGGGTTGCCGCGGGTGAAGTTGTGCGCCAGCGCGTCCGCCGGCAGCGGGTTCCCCGCTGGAACGCCCTGCTCGCGCACCGGCAGGGAAGGGGATGGCGGGCCGCTGCTCATCGCGATCTCGGCTGGCGGCGGCTCCGGAAAAGGGGGGAATGGCGCCCCCAGGGCGTGGGAATCGGAGGACCAGTCCGGTGTTGCCGCTGGCTCCGCGTGAGCCTCCCCGATGGGTTGCCCCTGTGCCTGCACCGGCGGCCAGGTGAGCTCCGGTAGGGGCTTGGCCCGGTTCTCAGGGGTCACCAGCAGTGGGTGCACCGACGAACTCCATTCCGCAGCGGGAGAGCGCACCGACGGCGCGGGCGAGGCAGGCTCATCGAAGCTCAGAGCACGAAGAGTGCTCAACTCGCCCAGACGGAAATCCGCAGCGCTGGGAAAGGGCTGCGGCGCGGCGCCCTCCCACTGGGCGTAGGCGCGATATGCCAGCAGCACCAGGGTCAACCCGATCAGCGCAAAGCCTGTCAGGATCACCGGCGCAGGGGTGGAAGAACGAGGTGGGGTTTGCAGCGCCATCCTTGGCACGCCGATAGCTGCCTCGGCATCGCAGGTGCGTGGGAGAAGGTGCCAACAAGCGTTCCGTTCGGCCGTTTGTAGCATACCCGCCCATAGCCGTCAAACTGCCGCCTGCTGGCCACCTCCCGGGCGCGGCCTGCGGAGGTTTGACCGCTCCTCGGGGCTATGCTATTTTCCCTGCGCTGCAGGGCCCTCGTGCGCCGGGCCCCGAGCGGCTGTACCCTGTTCCTTACCCCGCAAAGCCGGCCTCCCTCGCCCGCCTCCGGCCGTGGGTCAGTTCGGCGAGGGTCGTATGTTCAACCTCCCGAACTCATTGACCATCTTCCGGATCTTTCTGGTACCTGTTCTGGTGGTGGTGCTGCTGACCAAGTTCGACGGCAAGGAGATCTGGGCGGTGGCCATCTTCCTGGTGGCTGCGAGCACGGACGCGCTGGACGGCTACCTTGCGCGCCGACGAGGCCAGGTGACGGCCTTGGGGACGCTCCTGGATCCGGTGGCCGACAAGCTGCTGGTCTCGGCGGCCCTCATCTCCCTGGTGCAGGAGGGCCAGGCGCAGGCCTGGATGGTGGTGATCATCGTCGGCAGGGAGCTGGCGGTGAGCGGGCTGCGCTCGCTGGCCGGTCAGCGTGGCATCCAGATCGCCGCCTCGGTCTGGGGCAAGTTCAAGATGATCAGTCAGGTGCTGGCCATCGTCCTGCTCATCGTTGACGAAAAGCTGCCGCCGCTGTTCTCCAAATCCGGCGAGACGATGCTCTGGGTGGTGGTGGTTCTGGCGGTATTCTCTGCCGCGGACTATTTCGTGAAGTTCTATCGCAGCCTGGGCTTCGCGGAACCGGCCGAGGGACGCGCGCCAGGAGAACGGCCGTAAATGCGCAAGTCGATGAAGCTGGCCCGCAAGCTGCTCATCAGCGGCGTACTCATCGTGTTTCCGCTGGCCGTGACGGGGTGGCTCATCGCAGCCATTTTCCGGGTCATCAACGGCACGGTGACCCGCGTCGTGCGCGCCCTGATCGGATGGTCGGGAATCACCCTGGTGGAAGGAATGTGGTGGGAACGGTTCCTTCCCCTGGCCGGGCTCCTGGTCAGTGTGACGTTGCTCATGGGCGTCGGAATGCTGGCAACCAACCTGGTGGGCCGGCGCGTGATCCGTTCCTTCGAGCGCTTGCTGCTGGCCATCCCGCTGGTCAGCGTGATCTACTCCAGTGCAAAGCAGCTCCTGGAAGCATTCACCGCCGGACGCCAGGAGGCGTTCCGTGAGGTGGTGGCGCTGGAATACCCACGCAAGGGCTGCTGGGCCCTGGGTTTCGTTACCTCGGCGACCCAGGGTACGCTGTGGAAGGAGGCCGGTGACGACGAGATGGTGCAGGTCTTTGTGCCCACCAGTCCGAATCCGACCTCCGGCATGATGCTGATCCTGCCTGCCACCGGCGTACGCAGCGTGGATCTCGGCGTGGAGGAG
>CBDVAL010000100.1:0-11665 GCA_965371955.1 uncultured bacterium
CGTGGCGGTCATCGGCCGCGGCAAGTCCGAGCTGGAGGGCCTGCTGGAGGGCGCTGCCGTCATGCAGGATCGCGTGGTGGTGGACGAGCCGTTCCCGGACAAGGGCTACTACTACCGCTCCGACCAGTTCAACTTCGCCAAGATCGGTGTGCCGGCCCTCTACTTCAAGGCCGGAACCGACTTCCGTGGCCACGATGCGGAGTGGGGGGTGCAGATGGAGGATGGCTGGCGCGGCACGCGCTACCACCAGCCCAGCGACCAGGTCTACGATGCGTGGGACTACGAGGGCATGGCAGAGGACGCCCGCCTGGCCTTCTACGTCGGCCTGTCCGTGGCCGAGGCGGACGAGCTCCCGGGCTGGATGCCCGGCGACGAGTTCGAGGCGGTTCGCAAGGAGGCGCTGGCGGACGCGGGACACTGAATGACGACCAGCTACTGTTCCAGGGCGCGCTCGCGCGGCGCCGGGCTGGCCGCTGCCGCGCTCTCGCTGCTCTTCCTCCCGGGGCTATCCGCCTGCCGGTCGGCCCCGGCCCCTTCGCGCCCGAATGTTCTCCTCATCACGCTCGACACGGTCCGAGCCGATCGCATCGGCTGCTACGGCTACGCACCCGGGTCGACGCCGGCGCTGGATCGGCTCGCGGCTCGCGGCGTCCGATTCCAGCAGGCCTCCACCCCGGTGCCGTTCACGCTCCCCTCGCACGCCTCACTGATGACTGCGATCTATCCGCGCGTCCACGGGGCGCGCGCCAACGGGGCATCCCGCCTCAGCCCCGCCGCCACCACGCTTGCTGAGCGGTTCCTCGAGGCGGGCTGGCGCACGGGGGCGGTGGTGGCGGCGGATGTCCTCGCCCGGCCTTATGGTCTCGACCAGGGGTTCGAGATCTACCGGGATGACGTCCAGGCCAGCACGGTGCGCACCGCCATCGGGCGGCGCGCCGGCGAGGTAACCGACGAGGTGCTGGACCATCTGCGCGGGCGAGAGGGGCCGTGGTTCGTCTGGGCGCACTACTGGGATCCACACACGCCGTACGACCCGCCCCCTCCATTCGATGTGCAGTTCGCCGGCCGCCCCTACGACGGGGAGATCGCTTACCTGGACCAGGAGGTGGGCCGGCTGCTGCGATGGATCGAGGAGTCCGGAGCGGTCGAACGGACCATCGTGGCGGTCGTGGCCGACCACGGCGAGGGACTCGATGAGCATGGCGAGCCCGAGCATGGTGTGTTCCTTTACGAGACCACCCTGCACGTCCCGATGCTCCTCGCCGGCCCCGGCATCCCGGTGGGTACCACCGTGGAGACCCCGGTCAGCACGTTGGATCTTGCACCGACTCTTCTGGACCTTGTGGGGCTCCCGATCTTTCCGGCGTCGCAGGGTCAATCGCTCACGCCGCTGCTCTCAGGCGAGCCGATGCCCGCGCAGCCCGCAACCCTCTTCATGGAGTCGGAATTCGGGGAGATCCTCTACGGTTGGAGCCCTCTGGTCGGGATCCGCGTCGGAGAGTGGAAGTACATCCACGCACCCATCCCCGAGCTGTTCCACCTGGGAGGCGACCCGGGGGAGACCAACAACCTGGCCGAGTCCCATGCCGACGTCCGGGCTGACCTGCTGGCGCAGCTCGAACGTGTCCTGGGCGAGATGCCGGCACCCATAGAGGACCCGCGTTCCCCGCCTGCGCCGATGGATGCCGCGGACCGTCGCCGGCTCGCCGCGCTGGGCTACCTGAGCAGCGGAAGCGTCGGCAGCGTCACCGGTGGAGAGCCAGGCCCCGATCCGAAGACCCGGATCCCGATCATCCGAAGGGTTGCCGAGATCACCCGTGCGCTCCAGAAGGGGCAGTCCGACGCAGCCATCGCGCGGCTGCGTGCGCTGCTGGTGGATCATCCGGACAGCACGTTCGCCGCCGTCGCGCTGGGCGATGCCTTGACCAACGCGGGGCGCGACAGGGAAGCGAGCGATGTCCTCGCGAATCTTGTCGCCGCAGTGCCCGGCGACGCGCGGGCAAGATTCTTTCTTGGCATCAGCCTGATGAAAGAGCAGCGATTTGCCGAGGCGAAGGACCAGTTTCTCGCGGCGCTACGCATCTTCCCCGACATGGCGCAGGCCGAGGAGAAGCTGGGGCTCGCGCTGGGGCTGATGGGGGACCTGGCCGGCGCCCGCACCCGCCTCGAGCGGGCGGTGGCGCTGGCGCCGAGCGTGCCGGAGGCGCAGTTGAACCTCGGCCTGGTCCTCAGCGATCTGGGGGAAGAGTCGGCGGCAGAGGAACGGTTCCGCCGCGCCCTCGCGCTCCGACCTGCGTACCGGCTGGCCCGCGAGCGCCTTGCGGACCTCCTGGTCCGCCAGGGGCGCGCCGACGAGGCCCGCACCGTCCTGTCGGATGCCCCTCCAGGCGGCTAGATCCTCTGTGACGAGAGCAGACTCACCACGACCCGCCGCCGCCACCACCACCGCCGCCCCCGGAAAATCCGCCGCCGCCACTGAAGCCGCTGGAACCTGAAGATCGCGGCGTGGCGGCCATGGCGCTACCCGCCTGTCCCATGGCCGAGCTGAGGCTGCTCTCGAAGTTCCCGGTGGAGAAGTTGGTGATGTTGTGGCCGCCGTACCAGGTCGGCCCGTTCCGGGCGCGGTAGATCCCCTCGAACTTGCGCGCCCACGATGCCGCGATGCCCAGGGCCATGGCGTACGGGAGCAGTCGTTCGAATACCTGGCGGGCGTCGTCGGCGTTCACGCGGTCGCCCTCCACCCGCTCCACGAACTCCTCGAAGCCCAGGCCCCAGCTGCGCGCACCCACGCCCTTGCGCGTGCGCCGCGGCATGGCCGGGGCGAACAACAGGAACAGCAGCAGGCTGGCCACACCGGCCACCGCCGCCGGGATCACCGCAGTTGGAAAAATACCGCCGCGGAAGGCAGCCCAGGCGGCACCCACGGCGAAGGTGGCCATGCCCACGAGGACCCCCATCAGGCCGTAGAACCGGCGCACGGTGCTGGGCTTGCTGGCGAAGAACTTCCGCTCCACCAGGTGATCGTAGAGGGCGTTCTCGATGAGAGGGATGCGCTTGTAGAACTGTTCCTTCAGATCGTCCAGCTGCACGCGATCGCCGCTGGCGAACAGCGCGCGCAGCACCTCCTTCTCGTGCTGCTTGAGGCCGTCGTCCGATTTCCCGTGCAGGCGCTCGAAGGAGATCTCCGAGTTCTCGATGAGCCCGAAGAGATGCTTCTTCTTCTCCTCGTGGATCTTGAGGAATCCCCGCACGGCCAGGTCCACCACCGTGGCGGTGATGTCGCGCAGGTTCACCTTCTCGTCCACCAGGGTGCCCAGTTCCCCGGGGCTGATCCCCTCCGGCGGCTCGTAGCGCACCATCACCGCCGCTGGCCCCTCGGGATCGCGCCCCTTGCTGCGATAGGCGCGCCACAGCATCACCAGCACCGCCAGCGGGACCAGCAGGATCCAGTTGTCCAGCAGGAACTGCGCGGTCCAGGCGGTGGGGCCCGGGAAGTCCACCAGGCCGTGCGGCCACGCCAGTGCCACCGTCAGGCCCTGGCCTGGACCCAGGGGGCTCGAGGCCGTGTAGCCCATCAATCCCGGCTCGGAGTGCTGGATGCCGGTGTTCTGCTCGCGCTTGCCGTAGGGCCCGGACCACGCGGCCGCGCGCAGGTCGTCGCCGTCCGGCTTGCCGGGGAGCCGAACGGTGGCGCTGGCCGCGTCGATGCGCACGTTCCACTCGTGCCCGGTGACGTTCCAGTAGAGTTCATCGTGCTCGGAGAAGTGCACCAGGGCCCGGCGGGCACGGTAGCGCAGCACGTACACCTTGCGGCCATCCACCTTGAAGCCGGGACTACCGATGCGGATCTTGATGTATCGCCCCTCGCTGGACACCTTGGCCTCGTACGGCTTGCCGCGCTCGTTGGTCACGTCGAGGAGTTGAAAGCCCAGGGAGTAGCTGTAACCCCGGGGGTCGGTGTAGCGCACCGGGATGGTGCGGTAGAGACCGTGCCGCGGCGCCTGGAACGCCACCTCGATGCGCTCGGTCACCAGCAGCTCGGCGTCCTCCTGCACCTCCAGGTCGGCGTGGAACGAGGTGATGTGGAAACCGCCCATGTCGGCGCGGACGGGCAGGATCGCAAAGACCAGAGCCAGCACGGACAGTACGGCACGTCTCATGAATCCATCTCCACCTGCGGTGCCCGTGCCTCCTCCGGGTGCTGCAGCTCGAAGAACTCGCGCTGCTCGAATCCCAGGGTGCGCGAGACCAGCAGGTCCGGGAACGACTGGATGCGCGTGTTGAGGTCGCGTACGACGGCGTTGTAGTAGCGCCGCGCGTTCTGCAGGTCGTCCTCTACCTCGGTGAGGGCGCGCTGCAGATCCAGGAAGCGGTCGCTGGCCTTGAGGTCCGGGTAGCCCTCGACCAGTGCGAGCAATTGCCGCACCCCGCCGGCGAGCTTCTCCTCCGCCGGTCCGGCGAACCCGGGCCGCCCGGAGTTGCGGGCATCCTCGGCCAGTGCCCGGGCGCGGACCACCTGCTCCAGGGTGGTGCGCTCGTGCCGGGCATAGCCCTTGACCGTCTCCACCAGGTTTCCCACCAGGTCATGGCGGCGCTTGAGTTGCACGTCGACGTCGGACCACGCGCCCTGGGAGCGGTTCTGCAGCCGGATCAGGCGGTTGAAGGTCCAGCCGGCCCAACCCAGCAGGGCTCCCGGGACGGCCAGCAGGAGGACGAGAGTCGGCACAGGGTGGATTGGGGGCGGCCGTTCTCGGGGCCGCCCCCGACGCTTAGTTGAGCCTCTTGCTCACCCAGTACTTGGACCCGGCGACATCGGCCGAGACCATGACGCCCGAGTTGGTGAGCTGGTAGACCCGCCTGCCCTTGATGAAGGACGAGGAGGCATTGGCCCCCGCGGTGCCGGCGGCCAGGTTGGCCTGGGTCCCGCCCTCCCAGCCGGACTGGATGAAGTGCCGGAGAGCGCCCTCGTCCTGGAACAGGAAGATGACGTCGTAGATCTGTGCGCCCAGGGAGAAGCCGATGCCGGCGGTTCCCATCTTCATGTAGGTGCGTTCGCCGGTCTCCTTGTTCACGGCCACGCCCACACCACCGCCGCCGGTGATGCCCATGGCCACCTTGGTGTTGTGGAACACCGCGTAGCCCATGGCTTCTTCGAACCGCGGCTCGATGGCCGCACTGGCCTGGAACAGCCGTTTCAGCGTGTTCTCGGCCATCTGGTCGATTCCGCCCTGCTTGTCCTCCAGGGTGCGTTTTTGTCTCTCGTGGGCGAAACCGGCTGCGGATGCAACCAGCAGGACCATACAGAGCGCGGACAGGGTTCTCTTCATTGGTGGTTCCTCCACAGGGGGGTTTCGGCGGGCAGAAGGGAAACGCCTGCCCGGTATGCGCGGGAGCGTGCTCCTCGCTTCCTGACACTCAACCTTATCACATCCAATGAGTTACCAAAAGGGGGCCGGAAAACCCGGTGCCGACGGGGGCTGCCGGCCGGGCCTCTAGCCTGCCTGGGCGGCGGCGTACTCCTCGACCCGGGCCCAGACGCGCATCAAGTTGCCGCTCAGCAGTTTCTCGACGTCCTCCGGGGAGTGGCCCCGGCGCAGCAGCTCGGCGATGAGAGCCGGATAGGTGGAGACGTCCTCCAGGCCCACCGGCACCGAGGTGACCCCGTCGTAGTCCGAGCCGATCCCCACATGATCGATGCCCACCAGCTGCACCACGTGGTCGATATGGTCCGCGACCTCGGAGAGCAGCACGTCGATGGGCGGCTGGTCCTCGGCGTACTTCTTCATCTGTTCCTCGGCCTCCGGATCATTCCAGGTGAGGTCGTTGGCCTCCAGGTACTCGCCCACCTGGGTCCAGCCGGCCATGGCGCGCTGGTTCTCCGCCTCGCTGAGGAATGCCGAGCCGAAGTTGATCTGGATCACGCCGCCGTTCTCCGCCAGCGCCTTGATCATGTCATCGTCCATGTTGCGTTCGAAGCCGGGAGTGAAGTGCCGGGCGGAGGAGTGCGACGCGATCACCGGCACCTGGGTGACCTCCAGCACCTGGTAGAACGCATCGTCGCTGACGTGGGAGATGTCCACCATGATTCCCACTCGGTTCATCTCCGCCACCACCTGGCGGCCGAACGGCGACAGGCCGTTCCATTGCCGCTCCTTGGCGTACGACGAGTCACAGATATGGTTGTTGCGCGAGTGGGTGAGGGTGATGTAGCGGATGCCGCGGTCGTGGAAGTACTGCACGTTGGCCAGGTCGCCCTCGATGGGCGCGCCGTTCTCCATTCCCATGGGCAGGGACAGGATGCCCTTGTCGAAATTGGCGCGCACATCCGCGGTGGACGCGGCAAGGGCGAACTTCTGCGGCCACTTCTCGGCGAATCCCTCCACCAGGTCGATGAGCTGGTCGGCGTAGTCCTTGGCGCCACCGTCCTGGTAGTCCGCAGGCACGTAGATCGACATGAAGGGCGCGTCCAGCCCACCCTCGCGAGCCCGCGGATAGTCGAAGTGCCCGCCCTCGGTGTGCTCGGAGATGTTCTCTTCCTTCTTCATCATCCGGTACGGGACATCCACGTGAGTATCCACCAGCAGGATCCGGTGCGCCAGATCCTGCGCCAGGATCCCGGCAGGGATGGGAAGCTGCGGCGCACCCTCCTCGCCGGAGCTGCACGCCGGCAGCAGCAGGATGGCGCCGACGACGGCAACGGGAACCGCACTACGAACGATGGAGAGGAGAAGATGCCTCATGGCGCAAGCCTCGTTGTGGATGAATGCCGCCGCGACACCTGCCGCGCGGGAACAGGCCATTCTACCACATCGAAACCGGGAGCCGGTGTCGCCGGCATGAGGGGAAGCGGAGAAAAGTCGCTACTCGATGATCCCTGCGGCGCGCGCTGTTTCCTCGTCGATCTTGCGCAGGCACTCCATGAGCAGGTGCATCGTATCCATCTCGATGGTCTGCTCCCCGGCCTCGACCCCGTGCTCGATGGAGAAGTTGCCGGACTTCCAGCGCAGCATATTGTCCACAGCGTCCACTCCCGTTTCCTCACCTACTTCGGCATGCACCGCGTTGCCGTTGTGGAACCAGAGGACGCCTTTTTTCATGCCGGACTGCAATGTCACGCACGCCGTCTTCATTCCCAGCGACAGCATCTGGAAGACGTCGGGCAGCGACAGGTTCTCCAGGCTGCCGGTGATGCCCCGGCGCCGTGGCGGCATCTTGCTGCCCCGGCGGGCGGCCTCCCTCGCCAGGATGTTCTCCACCCGGGCCACCAGTTCCTCCACGTTGTCCGTCTTGACCAGGAAGTCATCCACTCCCTGGCGCAGAGCACGCACCTTGAGTTCCCGGCTGTCGCTGGGAGCGATGAAGGCGAAGGGCACGTGGGAGATCTCATCGTCCTCGCGGATTTGTTTCAGCGCCATGAAGGCGGCGTCATCACGGGTGCGGATTTCCGCCAGCACCAGATCCGGCGGAGACGAGTGCACCTTCATCACCGCGTCCTCGACGCTGGTCAGTGTATCCACCTGCATCCCCGCATTCAGCAGGCGGAACTTGAGCAGCCTGGCGAACTCCTCATCCGGTCCGGCGATGATCACCCGCGGTTTCTGATCCAGTCCGCACACCAGGGTCTGCTGTTCCACAACGCGAATGACCACCTCCACCACCTCGGGGTCGAACTGGGTTCCGGCGTGGCGCTGCAACTCCTCGAAGGCCTCGTCAGGGGACAGGCTCTTGCGGTACGAGCGTCCCGAGAGCATGGCCAGGTACGAATCCACCACCGCCAGGATGCGCGCGCCCAGCGGGATCTCCGGGCCCTTCAGCCCGTCGGGATAGCCCAACCCGTCGTAGCGCTCATGGTGGTGACGGATCACGGGGATCACCCTCCACGGGAACTCGATGTGCTCGAGAAGTCGCGCGCCGGTGGTCACATGCTCGCGCATCTCGTTGAACTGTTCTTCGTTGAAAACCCCATCTTCCTTCAGAACCTGATGATTGATGCCGGCCTTGCCGATGTCCCGGAGCAGCGTGGCCAGAGCCACCTCCAGAACCCCGTCTTCCGGCAGATCCAACTCCTCGGCCACGGCCCGGGCCACCTTCATGGCGCCATGGGACGAACCTCCGAAGTGCCGGTCACTGAGCTCCTTCAGCGCCACCAGAACATCGATGACCTCGAGCAGGGACTGCACACCCTGATCCAGTGCCGGCGTCCGGCTTCCGTTGTTGCGGGAGAGGGGTGCGGCGCGCAGGAAGCTGACGAACTCCGGCTCGGTGAACCGATGATCGTCGAACACAAAGCGGACCTTGCGGGTGCCGTCGACCACGGACACCTGCCGCGACACCAGCACCACCCGCGAGTCCTGGCACTCCTCCAGCAGGCGCGAACGGATCTTGTGCGGCGCCACGTCCTCGGGGCTGCTCTTGAGGATGAGCACCGTGTCGATGGCGGTGGTGTGGAGCACCCGGAGCGCTTCCGTGACGTCCGCGGCCAGCGCCACCGCGAAGCCCTCGGCGCGCAAGGGTATCGCCAGATCTTCTCGGTTCTTGGCGTTCTTCGCCAGTATCAGGACATTCTGCCGCATCAGACCCGGTCCCTTCGGAGTATCACCTCTCTCGGTGCAATATAGAGGGAGGTCCGATAGAGTCAATTCTAATGTTACGAATTGCCTATGATATTATTAGTAATTATATATGTGTTCAGGAATTGCCCGGAGGAGGCGGGCAGTCAGGAGGACTGTGGTGGCTCCTGCTCCCTGGCGGCCACCTGGCGCAGGGCATCGCCCAGGCGTGGGTGGTCGGCAAGAAGGCGGGTGGCCCGTGCCTCGGAGCGACCGTCCTTGGCATGGATGGCACGCCCCAGGGTGGCGCGATCCCAGGGGTTCCAGGAGCCCAGATCCGGGATGAGCGCGAGCAGGGGCGCCAGCGCTCGCAGGGCCCTGCCGCCCGCATCCACCCCCAGCAGCGCGGCCGCGCGCGACGCGCACCGGCTCTCGGCACGCGCGCGGTCGCCGCCGAACTGTGACTCCACCAGGCGGCTCTGGGCCAGGCCCAGCTGGCCCAGGTCCATGGGCCGGTGCACCCCGCCGGAAAGGTCCAGGAACGCCTCGGTCCGTGACAGGCGGCGCAGGGTGCGGAGATCGGAGCGATGGCGCCGGTTGGCCGCCTTCCTGGCCTCCTCGGCCCGGGCGATCTTCTCCACTGCCGGGTTGGTGGGGCGCAGGCCGAGCTTGCGGTAGAACCAGAAGGCGCCGGTGCGCAGCGCCTCGTCGTTGTTCTCGCCCATGCCATAGCGAGTCAGGAAGAAGTAGTCGGCGCCCAGCCGGTGGTGCAGGACGCGCATGAATTGCGCGTAGAGGTAGCGCGTCTCGCCGCCGCGGAACTCCGGAAACAGGTTGATCCCCAGCTCGCAGCAGCCCAGGAAGACGGCGGCCGGCCCGTAGGCGAGGGGCACGCCGTTCTTGAGGATCAGGGTGAAATACAGCGATTCCAGCGGGCTGCGCCAGCGCGGCAGCACGCCCACCAGGACCACCTGGAAGTTGCGGCCGCAGTCGGCGACCACCACATCATCGCGATTGCCATAGATCAGCGGGAAGATCTCCAGCTCCCGGGCGCACAGGGCCTGCAGCGCCAGGTCGAGGATCTCCTGACCGGCGCGCTTCACCTCGCCCAGCGGCCGGCGGATGAGCCGGGTGATCGGCGGGCGCGCGTCCCGGATGGGCTGCCGCTGGTAGCGCACCCTCTGCACCGGCATCCCCAGACTCGCAGGGCACGGCGCCTGGTAGCGCACCGGCAGGCGGCTGGTCTCAAACAGGAAGACCCGTTGCGGTTCGGGAAGATCGGAGCTTTCGAACAGGTGGAGCAGGAACTCGAGGTCGGTGGTGGAGGCGTACAGCTTGCCGGCGGAGAACCAGTCCTCCAGGTCGATGCCGATATCCTCGAGGCCCTGCACCTCTCCCGGAAGGACGGCCAGGGCCAGCGCATCCAGCAGAGGGTCCTGGTCCTCGAGGTCGTTCCAGTCGATCTCCAGTTCGCCCGGGTGAAGTTGCACCAGGCGGCGCAGCACGGCATACGAATACTCGTAGACCGTGCAGGCAGCCGGCAGATCATCCACCAGAGATCGGATCTCCTGCAACACCTCGGCGTTGTCGGGGTAGGCGCGCAGGAAGTCCAGCGTCTCGCCCAGCAGCCGGAGGTCCCGCTTGCCCGGTCCGGGCATCCGGGCGATGCGCCGGAGCAGTCGCAGCTTGGAGAGCGCCGGAGCCTTGCCGAACTTGCGTGACAGACGGTGCAGCTTCTGGATGGGGTTCATGGGGACGATTCTACATCGCGCAACGGCCGGCGCCGCCTCAGATCCGCCCACCACACCTGAAATGCGGCCACCGGAGGGCGCCTGCCGATCCGCGCTGGATCCGACTTAAGTCCCGTCAGGAAACGGGTTCACAGGATCGGCGTGGGGCTGGTACGCGGTGTGCAGTGACGGACCCGGGTACAACAGGGCGAGCCGATCTCGGACCGGCGCCTCGTTCTGTGTCCGCCGAACGCACTCTCAACCCACCGGTCCTCCGGAGAGCAGCCGATGATGCGAAGAACTACGTGGATCCTCGGGGCGGCGCTCGCGCTGCTGATGGTGGCACCGGCATTTCCGTGCGACCTGCACCGCATGGGCGCCGGTGGTGAGAACTGCTTCTTCAGTGACGGGGAGCCCTTCGATCTCTCCGAGCTGGCCGACGGCGAGACGCGCTACTTCGGCCCGCCGGAGCGCGAGGTGGCGGTGGCACGCATCGGAGACGATGTCGTGATGACCCTCCCCGGCGATGACGGCGAGACGCATGAGATCAAGTGCAACGTGGTGGAGGGCGGCTGCTTCCTCCTCACCGGTGGCGAGGATGATGACGCCTCCATCATGATCATGAACACACGTAGCCCTCACGGCCACGGGGACGGAAGCTTCGTCTTCCTTGACGACGAGAGTCTTTCCGACAGCAAGCGAGTGCTCATCCGGACGCTGAGCGCGGCGGACAACGAATTCACCTTCGGCGATCATGACCTGCAGTGGGTGAGCGATGACGAAGACGCGGGCGGGCATCGGAAGCTCTTCCGGATGCTCGCCGAGCCGGGGACCATGGTGCGCTGTCCCGAGGGGGATACCACCATGCGCCTCGAGGAGGACGAGTCGGCGGAGGGTTACTACTGCCCGCGGCACAACCTCCTGATGCAGAAAGTGGATCACAGCTTCGGGAAGTTCGAACTGAAGTTCGGGCTCCCTGAGGATAGCAACTAGGGAGTCTGTTCGGGAGTCGTGACGACTTCCGGGGAGGGGCAAGCCTCGCACCCCCGCGGCGGCTTGCCCCTTTGCCTTGTACCGCCGTGCTCCCGGGCCCCGCCACGGCCCTTGCCAGGTGGATGGCGATGAGAAATGATGGGATGTTCCGTCCTGTCATATGGCCGAGGAAAAGGGATCTTGACGCGAGGCGAGCGGACTCACGAGCGCGATGCAGGTGCTGCGGAAAGGTTTGCGGAGTGCATCGTTCCGTACATGATGCTGCCCTGGGTGGCGGATCTGATTGCGCTGGTCGAGCCGCGAGCGGAAGACCGCGTGCTGGACCTGGCCTGCGGGACCGGGTCGGTCGCCTCCCGGGTCCCGGGGCATGTGGTGGGGCTGGACCGCAACCGG
>CBDVAL010000101.1:0-11653 GCA_965371955.1 uncultured bacterium
GGTCCACCACCTCCACGGGATAACGCAGGCGGCCGTCCTCCAGGCGGTTGTCCTCGGTATTGAGCGCCTCTTCCAGCCCCGCAGCCAACCGTCCTGAGAGATCGACCACCGCCAGTTGCTGGACCCGGTCGGGACTGGAGCCGATGAGGAGTTGCGGAACCACCGCCATGCCCGCCAACAGGATGGGGCCGATGAGCGTCAGGATCAGGAAGCTCTTCTTGCGAACTCGCTCCAGGTACTCGCGCCGGAAAATCTCGTATCCCTTGTTCACGACGTGGCCTCCACCTGCTGGATGAAGATGTCATTGAGCGTCGGGTGGACCACCTCGAAGCGGGTGATCCGGGCCGACGCCACCGCACGCTGCAGGAGCTCCTGTGGATCAGCGCCCTCGGCCAGCCCCACCTCGACGTACTGGCCGTAATCATTCTTGCGGGCGACGCTGGGATGCTCCAGGAAGTCGCCGCTGCCCTCGTACGAGACGATCACCGAGTTCTTGCTGAAGGTTTTCTTGATCTCGCTCAGCTGCCCGTCGAGGACCTTGTGTCCCTTGTTGATGAGGCAGATGCTCTCGCACAGCTTCTCCGCCTGCTCCATGATGTGGGTGGAGAAGATGAGCGTCTTCCCGGCCCGGTTGAGCTCCAGGAGGATGTCCTTCACCAGGTTGACGTTGATGGGGTCCAACCCGGAGAACGGCTCGTCCAGGATCACCAGATCCGGGTCGTGCAGGACGGTGGCCACGAACTGCAGCTTCTGCTGCATCCCCTTGGAAAGCTCCTGGACCTTCTTGTTCTTCCACTCGCTCAGCTCCATGCGCTGCAGCCAGTGTTCGATCCGGGGCCTGGAATCGGAACGGGAGACGCCGTGAATGGCGGCCAGGAACGACAGCACGTCGACGACCTTCATCTTCGGATACAGACCGCGCTCCTCCGGCAGGTAGCCGATGCGATCGCGCGCCTCCGGCCCCATGGGCTTGCCGAACAGCTGGATGGAGCCCGCGTCCGGCGCCAGGATGTCCATCAGCATGCGGATGGTGGTGGTCTTGCCGGCCCCGTTCGGCCCCAGCAGTCCGTACACGGTTCCTTCCGGGATGATCAGGTCCAGAGGCTGCACCGCCTGGTGCTCGCCGTAGGACTTGCAGATCCCGCGTGCTTCGACGACGTTCATGGAGTCCCCCGAGAGATGGCCTAGAGGCCCGGCCGGAAAGTCATTATACGTGTGCGCGGGCACTTGGTTCGAGGATGCTCCCAACCTGATCAAGGCAGAACGGTCAAGACCTGCCACTGTCAAGGGCCTCCCCGTGAGCTATACTATCGGAGCAGGAGGACACGCGACCTTGCTGACAGGCTTCAATACCGACATCCCGTTCAACGGCAAGACCTACCATGTCCAGACCGAGGACCGCGAGGGAGAGGACCCGATCTTCGAGTCGCTGGTCTACACCCAGGGGCAGATCCTGGACGCCTACCGCACGCGCTATGCCAACCTCGTCGCCAAGGGCTACGACCAGAAGGCGCTGGCGGGGGTGCTGGAATCCCAGCACAAGCGCATCATTCGCTGGATCAAGAACGGGCGCTACGATCCCGAGGCACAGCATCCTTTCGGCCAGGGGATCATCTCCGACCGTTCGCTGGATGAAGTGGTGCTGGAATTCCTCCAGGGCGCGAAAGAGACCGCGGACCTGCGGCTGGAGGAAGTGGGTACTCTGGCCCCGGGCTGGACCGGGGCGCTGCGCGCCACCCTGCGCACCAGCAAGCTGAGCCAACCCCTGGGCGGATGTGCGGTGGTGGTCGAGCTGCTGGCGCCTGGTGAGGACACGGGAATGCGCCTGGCCCAGGGCGAGAGTGATGACCAGGGCGTCTTCCAGGTGGAAGTGACGCTGCCGGAGGTCCCGGGGACGTTCGGAGTCCGCGTCACCGCCACTACCCCACTGGGCACGGTGGAAGGTCGGCTCCCGCTGCAGACCACCTGATCGACTCCCCTGCCAGTGCTATGATCGCACCCGGATCCCACCTTGTTCTCCAGAGGGTTGCCGAATGATCCTGACCGTGAACGGCGAGGACCGGGAGTTCCCCGAACCCCTCACCCTGACAGCCCTGCTGGACCATCTCTCTCTTCCCTCGACCCGGGTGGCCGTGGAGAGGAACGGGAAGATCGTCTCCAGGGAACGCTTCGGCCAGACCGTGCTGGGGACGGGCGACCGCCTGGAGGTGGTGCATTTTGTCGGTGGCGGCTAGAGGGCCATCGTCCGGAGAAATCCCGTGAACAGCAACAAGCTCACCATCGCCGGGGTCGAATACGACTCGCGGCTCATCGTCGGCACCGGGAAGTACGCCTCGTTCGAGCAAAACCGCGAGGCGGTGGAGGCGTCGGGCGCTTGCATGGTCACCGTGGCGGTGCGCCGGGTGAACATCACCGATCCCAACAAGGAAAACCTCCTGGACTATATCGACCCGAAGCGCTACACCATCCTGCCCAACACCGCCGGCTGCAGCACCGCCGACGAGGCGGTGCGCACCGCGCTTCTGGCACGCGAGGCCGGCGTGGGCAGCCTGGTGAAGATGGAGGTCATCGCGGATGCCAAGACGCTGTTCCCCGACACCGAGGCGACGCTGGAGGCCACGCGCCTGTGCGTGAAGGAGGGGTTCACCGTCCTGCCGTACACCAATGACGACCTGATCATGGCCAAGAAGCTGCGCGATGCCGGCGCCGCAGCCGTCATGCCGCTGGCCGCGCCCATCGGCTCCGGGCTGGGGATCCAGAACCCGCTGAACCTGCAGTTCATCCTCGAGGAGATCACCGACATCCCCATTATCGTGGATGCCGGCGTGGGCACCGCGTCGGACGCCGCCGTGGCCATGGAGCTGGGCTGCGACGGGGTGCTCATGAACACCGGGATCGCCGGCGCGCGGGATCCCATCCGGATGGCCCGGGCCATGACGCTGGCGCTGCAGGCCGGGCGCCTGGCGTTCCAGGCGGGGCGCATGCCCAGGCGCCGGTTCGCCACACCTTCCAGCCCCGTGGAGGGGGTGAGTCACTGATGATCGCGCGGCCGCGGTCCCTGGATTTCGATCCGGACGCGCCGGCGGGACCGTCGTCGGGTCTGTTCGGCCTGCCCTTCAAGCCGGAGGAGAGCCGGGCCGTGGTGATCCCGGTCCCGTTCGACGCCACCGCATCGTACGGCACCGGCGCCGCCGGCGCACCGTCGGCCGTGCGCAAGGCCAGCCACCAGGTGGACCTGTTCGACCGTGAGACCGGACATCCGTATCGTCACGGCATCGCCATGGACCCCATCCCGCGCCGGGTGCAGGCGTGGAACCGCGAGGCACGGCGGCTGGCCCGGCCCATCCTGAACCGCGGCGGGGAGATCGGCAACAACCGACGCCTGCGCGCTGCCCGGGCCCGGGTGAACCTCCTGTCCGAGCGGGTGAACTCCTTCACCCATGCCCGCGCCACCGCGTTGCTCGAGTTGGGCAAGCTCCCGGTCGTGCTGGGGGGCGATCACTCGGCCGCGTTCGGCGCCATCCAGGCCTGTGCCGAGGCTCATCCCGGGCTGGGAGTCCTGCACCTGGATGCCCACGCGGACCTGCGCGACGCGTATGAGGGCTTCGTGTGGTCGCACGCCTCCATCATGCACAACGTGATGACCCGGCTACCGGGCGTGGCGCGGCTGGTGCAGGTGGGGCTGCGCGATCTCGGCACCGCCGAGGACCGCAGGATCCGCACCTCCCGGGGCCGTATCCGTGCGCACTTCGATGCCGATCTGAACGACCACCTGGCGCGCGGCAAGCGCCTGTCCAGCTTCGTCTCGGGGGTGCTGCGCCAGCTTCCGCGCACGGTGTACGTGTCGGTGGATATCGACGCCCTCGATCCGAGCCTGTGCCCGGGGACCGGCACGCCGGTGCCCGGAGGTCTGAGCTGGCATCAGACCACCTTCCTGCTGGCGGAGCTGGCCCGCTCCGGGCGCCGTGTGGTGGGTGCGGATCTCTGCGAGGTGGCGCCCGGCCCGGCCGGCGAATGGGATGCCAACGTGGGGGCGCGGCTGCTCTACAAGATCATCGGCTTTGCAATGTTGAAATGAACGGGGTCGGAGCCAAACCTTACACCTCGATCGTCGACGACGATCGCCGGGCCAATGGAGCGAGATGCAAAGTTTAGCTCCAACCCCATTCACTACCGCCTACGGCTCATGGCCGCTTCCGCCTCGCGGTCGAGTTGCTGGGCCCGCTTGGCATCACGCTTGTCGTGCTGCTTCTTCCCCTTGGCCAGCGCCAGCTCCACCTTGATGCGCCCGCCCTTCAGGTAGACGCGCAGCGGCACCAGCGTCAGACCGCCGCGGATGGTCTCCCCCATCAGCTTGTGGATCTGGCGCTTGTGCATCAGGAGCTTGCGGTCGCGCTCGGGCTCGTGGTTGTGGACGTTGCCGTGGGTGTAGGGCGCGATGTGAACGTTCATGAGCCACAGCTCCTCGCCGCGCACCCTGGCATAGCTGTCCTTCAAGGTCACCTTGCCGGCCCGGGCGGATTTCACCTCGGTCCCGGTGAGGACGATGCCGGCCTCGAACCGTTCCACGATGTGATAGTTGTGCCGGGCCTTGCGGTTGCTGGCCAGGTCCTTCTCGAACTCGCTCATGGATCGCCCTAAATCCCTAAGAATCAAACAATTCTGGACGAGATTCGGGTCCCGGTCAATGCCCGCTGGCCCGGGGCATCGCTTGACTGGGTGAGATGGCGCGAATCATAATCCCTGCAGGGCCCCATTCGGCCCCGTCGGTCCCTGTGTCAGGGGCCCCCTGCACCGGCGGCGCGTCCGCCGGATTCACATAGAAGGAAAGCCCATGCCCTGCGGCAGCAGCGGAAGCTGCGGTGTCGGCGGAGGCGGGGGTTGCGGAAGTGGCGGCGGCTGCGGAAGCGGTGGTGGTTGTGGAAGCAGCGGCGGTTGTTCCACTGGTGGCTGTTCCACGGCGGGCGGCGGCTCCGGCGTCGTCCCCTCCGTCGAGTTCATCGGCGCCAAGTTCCCGCACACTGCCCGTACCTACCATTTCGACTCCAACGGCTACAGCCTGGAGGAGGGTGAGCCCTGCGTTGTGGAGACCGACCAGGGCCCCGCGTACGCGCTGGTCACCCAGGCGACCACGCCGTCCGCCATCTACACTCTGCGCCGATCTCGACTGAGGAAGGTCCTGCGCCGCGCCACCCTCGAGGACCAGGAGAAGTTCGCCAAGGCAGGCGAGCGAGAGAAGGAGGCGTTCGAGTTCTGCCTCAGGCGGATCCTCGATCGCGGCCTGGAGATGAAGCTGGTGAACGTGCAACTGTCCATGGACGGCGGCAAGGCGACGTTCTTCTTCACCGGCGAGGGACGTGTCGATTTCCGCGCGCTGGTGCGCGATGTGGCATCGAAGCTGCGCCTGCGGGTGGAGATGCGCCAGATCGGCGTGCGCGACGGCGCCAAGCTCCTGGGCGGCTACGGCGATTGCGGCCGCCCGCTGTGCTGCTCCACCTGGCTGCAGCACTTCGAGCCCATCACCATCCAGATGGCCAAGGCCCAGAACCTGGCTCTCAACCCGGCGCGCATCTCCGGCATGTGCGGCCGACTCAAGTGCTGCCTGAAGTATGAGTACGTCCCCACCGGCCGCGGCAGGAAGGGCTCCTCCGCGGGCCGCCGGGGGAGCCAGCCGCGCGGGCACAAATCCCCCGCCGCCGATGCAGCCTGACCCTACTTCTGCAGGAGGGCGGCGTAGACTTCGCGGCGCGGGATGCCGCGTTCCTTGGCGACATAGCTCATGGCCGCCTTGCGATCGAGGCCCAGCCGCTCCTCGGCGAGCCGGACCTGATCGGCGATGCTCGCTTCGGGCAGGGTGGCCTCGGGGCGTTCGGCTCCTTCCACCACCAGGGTGTACTCACCGCGCCCGGGAGCGGCCCCTACCTGCGCCGCCAGTTCGCCCAGGGTGCCGCGCAAGATCTCCTCGTGTAGCTTGGTGAGTTCACGTCCGATGACCGCAGTTCGGTGGGCTCCGAAGATCTCCACAAGGTCTTCGAGGGTCGCCGCGATGCGGGTGGGCGTCTCCATGACCACCAGAGCCTCCCTCACGCTGCTCAACTCGTCCAGCCAGCGGCGACGCTCGCCCGAGCGATGCGGGGGAAAGCCGGCAAACAGATGACGAGTTCCCTCGAGGCCGGCGACGGAGAGCAGCGTCACCGGCGCCGAAGGTCCCGGGATGGGCACAACGCGGATTCCTGCGGCGGCAGCCTGTGCCACCAGCACGGCACCGGGGTCCGAGATGCCGGGTGTGCCCGCATCGGTGACCAGCGCCACCGAGTCACCCCGGGTGAGCAGTTCGAGGATCTCTCCGGTGCGCTTCTTCTCGTTGAAGCGGTGGTACGACCGGGAGCTGGCCCGGATACCGTGACGATCCAGCAGCTTTCGCGTGTGACGCGTGTCCTCGCAGGCCAGGACCGCCACATCGCGAAGCACCTGCAGCGCGCGCAGGGTGATGTCCTGCAGGTTTCCGATGGGGGTGGCCACCACGTACAGGGTACCTCCCCCCGTCTTCGAGCTTGAACGCACTGGGTCGCCTCCCATCCAACCCAGGATACCCGCCCGCACCGCCCAAGTCGAACCCCGTCTCGGCGGAGAACGTCCACGCGTCAACGGATCTCCCCGTGGTGTCAGCCGGACTGCGCGCCGTCAACAGGGTGACGCCCCGTTTTCTTCAGGAATTCAAGGAATGATGACGAAACCAAATTGACATTCATGTCAGTGAGTATCAAATTTGGACAGGATGTACTTCCGTACCTGGCCGTGCAATGCCTGCTCCCACCCGGCCCGGCCGCAAGGAACTACCGGATGCGCAACGGACACACGACACCGGGAAGAGATCTGCCCAGGGCCCATCGGATCCTGGTGGTGGAGGACGAGAGCACCGTCGTCGATGTACTCCGGAGCCTGCTGGAGGAACACGGTTGCGAGGTTCAAACCGCCGATTCCGCCGAGCAGGGCCTGGAACGGCTGTCGGCATGTGCCCCGGACGTGGCGCTGGTGGATATCATCCTTCCCGGCATGAACGGCCTGGAGTTGCTGGCGAAGATCAAGCAGGCCTCCCCGGACACCGAGGTGCTGATCATGACCGGCAACGCCTCGATGGAGACGGCGGTCCAGGCCCTCCGTGAAGGCGCCTACGACTATCTGCAAAGGCCGTTCGCCGACCTGGAGGGCGCCTGGATCCGGGTGCAACGCGCCCTCGAGAACCGTTCCCTCCGACTGAAAAATCGTGAGCTCATCGAGGAACAGGGGCAACGCAACCGCGAGCTCGGCGCCACGGTCACGCGCCTCATCTCGCTCGTCGACGCCGGGCGCGCCATGGGCGAATTCGACTCGCTCCCGGATCTTCTGGACTTCTTCATCGGCCTGGTCACCCGAGAGCTGGGCGTCGAACGGGCCTCCCTGATGCTCCTGGAGGACGAGGAGGAGCTGCGCATCGCCGCGTCCCGCGGAGTTACCACGGTGGAGGCGGAGACGGTACGGGTCCCTCTCGGTGACGGGGTCGCGGGTGTGGTGGCGGAGACGGGCGAAGCCTTCCTGGTAACGGACACCAAGAAGGATCCGCGCCTCGAGCACGAGCTCCATCCGACCCTCTCCCAGTCCTTCCTCTCCGCACCCATCGTCCTGAGCATCCCCATCAAGGCGCGGCAGAAAGTGCTGGGCGTCATCAACGCCACCAACCGAGTTTCCGGAGAGGAGTTCAGCACCGACGACCTGGCCTATCTCACCGGCCTTGCCGGTCAACTCGCCGTGGCCATCGAGCGCACACTTCACTTCGAGGACCTGCAGAAGGCGTACGAGTCGCTGCAGAGCACGCAGAAGCAACTGGTGCGCTCGGAGCGCCTGAAGGCGCTGGGCGAGATGGCCGCCGGCGTGGCGCATGACTTCAACAACTCGCTGAGCGTGATCCTCGGCCGCGCCGAGTTCCTCCTGAGGCGCTTCCAGGAGGACACACCGGTGGAGCCCGCCAGTGCCATCCGGGACCTCGAGGCCATCCGCACCATCTCCAAGCAGGCGGCCGAGACCATCCATCGCATCCAGGACTTCACGCGCATCCGCAAGGACACCCCGGCGGAGACCGTCCAGCTCAACGATGTGGTGCGCGACGTCGTGGACATGACGCGGCCCAAGTGGAAAGAGGAGTGCGAGGCACGCGGCAGCGAGATCGAGATCGAGCTGGAGCTGGGACACGTGCCCCCGGTCTCGGGCAACCGCGTGGAGCTGAATCAGGTGGTCAGCAACCTGGTGTTCAACGCGGTGGAGGCCATGCCTCGAGGCGGCCGCCTGACCTTCCGCACTTCCGTGGAGAACCGCCAGGTGATCCTCACGGTGACCGACACCGGCATGGGGATGGCCGAGGAGGCCCGTCAGCGCATCTTCGAGCCCTTCTTCACCACCAAGAAAACGGGGCAGGGGCTGGGGATGAGCATCATCTACGGAATCGTGTCCCGCCACGGCGGCGAGATCACCGTGGACAGCGAGATGGGCGCCGGCTCGACCATCAGCGTGCGGCTCCCCCGGGCTCGGGTCCGCGAGCAAGCCCCCACCGAGGAGACGCCACGGCGCGCAACAGGGCGGACAGCCCGGATCCTCCTGGTAGATGACGACCCGGTGGTTCTCGATTTCCTGCGCGAGGCCCTGGGGCTCGGCGGCCACCAGGTGGTCACTGCCGGCGGCGGCAACGAGGCTCTGTCTCGCTTCCACGCCAGCTCTTTCGATCTGGTGATCACCGACCTGAGCATGGCCGAAGTATCCGGGCTGGAGGTGGCCCGGACCGTGAAACGCCGGGATCCTTCCCTGCCGGTGATCCTCCTGAGCGGATGGGCCATGCAGCAGGACAGCGAGGAGGTCCGAGGGTCGGGGGTGGACTTCATCCTCTCCAAGCCGTGCGAGATCGAGACCCTTCTGGACTCGGTCCACCAGGTCCTCGACGACGCTGGCGAGCCGTAGCGCGCAAGCGTCAGGAGCGAGCTCGTAGCGCCCTGCGCATGATGGGACGGGTCTCGGAACGGCGCGCGACCTCCCGGAAGCCGGCGGCCAGGTAGGCCGAGGCGATCCCGGTGTAGGCAAAGACCGCCGGCATCGGATTCTTGCGCGGCTCCACCGGGTATGCCTCCACCATCCGCGCCCCCTGGCTGCGCGCCCAGCGCACCGCGCCCTCGATCATCCGCACCGATACGCCGCAGCCGCGCTGCCCCCTGGCGATGAACAGGCACACGATGGACCACACGGGCCGTTCGTCCACTGGCTTCAGGATGCGCGAACGGGCCAGGGAGGAGAACGCCTGCCGCGGCTCGATGGAGCACCAGCCCACCGCGTCGCCGTCCAGATAGCCCAGCACACCGGGCGGCGTACCCGAGGCCACCAGGTTTCTCATGGCCCTCCGGGTGCCGGAGCCCTTCTTGCTCTCGAACTGCGAGCGCGTCATGCGCGGGAACATGCACCAGCAACCGCCACAGGCGCCGCGGGCACCGAACAGATCGACGAAGTCTTTCCAGCGCTCCGGCGTCAATGGCTCCACCTGCAGCCGGCGCCGTTTGCCCACCCTCATGAAGTCGCCTCCCTGCTTGCATTTAGCGAACCTCGTGAGCATACTCCATCCTCCGTGACGGGTCGATTTCGCCGGGAAGGAGAACCTACCTTGCGCAAGAAGAAGCGCTCCAAGTTCCTGCCGTCTCTGCTCTTGCTGCTGGTCCTGAGCGCCATCGTGGTGCTCTGGGTGGGCTTTTCCGTGGGTCCGGAGCCGGAAATCAGCCTGACCTCCGGGTTCGACGCCGCGGACGAGGTAGCACTGCTGGGCCCGCGCAACACATTGATGGCCACGGCGCTGGAGCCCGAACGGGGCATCGGGCAGGTGCAGGTGGAGTTCGAGCAGCAGGGTCAGGTTCGCACCCTGGCCCAGGCGGCCTACGCGTTCCGTTCACCCTGGAAGCCGTGGCTGACCCCCGACCAGGTGCAGGCCAAGCTGACCGTGGAGATCAACCGCGACACCGTTCCCGACCTTCGTGAGGGCGCGGCCGTGGTTCGGGTGACGGCACAACGCTCCAGTGGCTTCCTGCGCTGGCCGGAGCCGCTGGTCCTGGAGCGCTCGTTCACCGTGCGCCTGAAACCCCCCTCCCTGGAGGTCCTATCCACCACGCACTATGTGGCCCAGGGCGGGGCCGAGGTGGTGATCTACCAGGTGGGCGAGACGGCCAGCTCCTCCGGCGTGCAAGTGGGCGAGTGGTTCTTCCCCGGCTATCCGTTGCCGGGCGGCGGGCAGCAGGAGCGCTTCGCGTTCTACGCCGCCCCGTACGACCACAGCGAGCTGGGCGACCTGAGGCTGGTGGTCGAGGACCTGGTGGCGAACCGCTCCGAGAAACGCTTCGTGGACCGCTTCTTCCCCAAGCCGTTGGGCAAGGACAGGATCCAGCTGTCGGATCGCTTCCTGGAGAAGGTGGTCCCCGACATCCTGTCGCAGACGCCGGAGCTGCAGCCGGGCGACGACCTGCTCACAGGTTACCTGGCCATCAACCGCGACCTGCGCAAGCAGAACCGCGCCGAGCTACGCGAGCTGGCAACCAGGACCCGGCAGGACTTCCTGTGGAGCGGGCCCTTCCTCCCCCTGCGCGGCGCCAAGGCCACGGCGGGGTTCTCACAGCGGCGGACCTACACCTACCAGGGGAAGCCCGTGGATACGCAGGATCATCTGGGGTTCGACCTGGCCAGCGTGGCCCGGGCAGCGGTGCAATCCGCCAACGACGGCGTGGTCCTGCGCGCCGGATGGTTCGGCATCTTCGGCAACGCGGTGGTCGTGGACCACGGCTATGGCCTGCTCTCCCTCTACGGTCATCTGTCGTCGATCGCGGTGGCGGAGGGCGAAGAGGTGATCCGCGGCCAGGAGCTGGGCCGCACCGGCGCCACCGGCCTGGCCGGCGGTGACCACCTGCACTTCGCCATCCTGCTGCACGGCCTGCCGGTGAACCCGGCGGAATGGTGGGACGATCACTGGATCCAGGACCGGCTGCGGCTGAAGCTGGGCGAGTCTCTTCCCGGATGAGCGAGGACCGCGAGACCATTCCTGGTAGCGGGCCGCCGCCGCTGCCCTCCACCGTGAAGAAGGTGCAGCTCGGTGACCGTGAGGTCTACCTGGTGGGCACCGCCCACGTCTCCAAGCAGAGCGTGCGGGACGTGCGCGACACCATCGAGGCGGTGGCGCCGGACACCGTGTGCGTCGAGCTGTGCGAGGCACGCTTCAAGAACATCACCGACCGCGAGCAGTGGAAGCGCACCAACATTGTCAAGATCATCCGCGAGAAGAAGGCCATGCTGCTGCTCAGCTCGCTGATCATGACCTCGTTCCAGCGCCGCATCGCCGCCAAGCTGGGCATCACCCCGGGCGCCGAGATGGTGGAGGGGATCGAGCAGGCGAGGAAGCGCGGCGCCAAGCTGGTCCTGGTGGACCGTGATATCCAGATCACCCTGCGCCGCACCTGGGGCATGCTGGGCTTCTGGAGCAAGATGAAGATGATGACCCAGCTCGTGGGCAGCCTGTTCCTCGCCGAGGAGATCGACGAGCAGACCATCGAGGAACTCAAGCAGGAGGAGAAGCTGGCCGACGTCCTGGAGATGCTGG
>CBDVAL010000102.1:0-11604 GCA_965371955.1 uncultured bacterium
CTGGGCGGTAATGTCTTCGCGCTCGGTGAACCACTGCCTGCCTCCCACGGGTCTCGGACGGAAGATCACCGCGTCCTCGGAGAGGTAGGTAAGGAAGGCCTCGCGCATGCCCTTCTCCACCGACGTCTGTGCGAAGGCCACCTCCGCCAGCACCATGGGGTGGTTCTTTCCCAGCACGGCTTCACGCAACTCCTTGTTGACCTCGGGATCCAGCTTCCGGGATTGCTGGGGTTCCGCGGTTTCCTCGGTTGGCGGCGGGGCCTTGCTGAATTTGGGATCCAGCTTCTGAGGCTTCGGATCGTCCGCGGTTGCCAGCGAGGCGAGCAGCGGGACGCACAGCAAGAGCGCAAGTAGTTTTCTCATGATCACTCCTCTGGATCGGAACGCGATACGGCGAGCCCCATCTGTTGCAGGATGAACGTGTAGTCCAGGGCAATCTCCCGCAGGCGATCGTAGCGCCCGGAGGAGCCACCGTGGCCTCCGTTCATGTTGGTGAGCAGCAGCAGAGGCTGGTCGTTGGTCTTCAGGCTGCGGAGACGGGCCACGTATTTGGCCGGCTCCCAGTACATTACCTGGCTGTCGTTGAAGGAGGTCCGGACCAGCATGGCAGGATAGTCCTTGGCCTCCAGGTTTGTGTACGGACAGTACGTCCGCATGTAGTCGTAGGCCGGCTTCTCATGAGGATTGCCCCACTCCTCGTACTCGCCCGCGGTGAGCGGCAGGGACTCATCCAGCATGGTGTTGAGCACGTCGACGAACGGCACCTGCGACACCACGGCCTTGAACAGATCCGGGCGCAGGTTGGTCACGGCTCCCACCAGCAATCCTCCGGCGCTGCCGCCCTGGATGATCAGGCGCCGGGGGGATGCGATCTTCTCCTCCACCAGGAACTCGGCCGCGGCGATGAAATCCGTGAACGTATTCATCTTGTGCATCATGCGGCCCTGGTCGTGCCACCTCTTGCCCATCTCGCCACCGCCACGGATATGGGCGATGGCCAGGGTGACGCCGCGGTCCAGCAGGCTCAGACGATGCGAGGAGAAGGTCACCGGGTAAGACAGGCCATAGGCACCGTAGCCGATGAGCAGCAGCGGTGCGCTGCCGTCCTGCTGCGTGTCCACCCGATGCACCAGCGAGACGGGTACCCGGGCGCCGTCGGCCGCCGTGGCCTGCAGGCGGCGCGATACGTAGAGATCAGGGTTGTAGCCGCCGAGCACCTCCTCCTGCTTGAGCAGCGCCCGCCCCCGGGACTCCATATCGTAGTCGAACACGGAATCCGGCGTCACCAGGGACTGATAGCGCAAGCGCAGCGTGGTGGTGTCCCACTGGCGGTTGGTGGCGGGTGCGACCGAGTACGCCGGCTCAGGGAAGGTCATGGCGTGCTCGTCGCCGCTGCGCAGGTCGGTGATCCGGATACCCGGCAGGCCGCCCTGGCGCTGGTACACCACGCAATGGTGCGCGAACAGGTCAATGCCCTCGATCATGACGTCTGGTTGGTGAGCCTGGACCTCCTGCCAGCGCTCGGGACGCGGATCATCCACCGGGGCGGAGACCAGGCGGAAGTTGCGCCCGGTATCGTTCACGCGGATGTAGAAGCGGTCGCCGTGATGATCCACGTCGTACTCGCGATCCTGCTGCCGGGAAGACACCAGGGTCCAGGCTTGCGTCGGCGCATGGGCCTCCAGGTAGTGCACCTCGCTGGTGGTGTGGCTGCCCGTCTCCAGAAACAGGTAACGCGCGCTCCGGCATCGCCAGACGGCCACGGCGAACATGGCGTCGTCCTCCTGCAGGATGCAGACGTCCTCTTCCGGCTCTTCGCCTGCCGCCGGGATCACATGGCGGTACAGACGATACGGCCGCTTCGCCTGGTCCTTGGTGGTGTAGAACAGCGTCCGGTTGTCCGCTGCCCACGCCACCGAACTGACGTCCTCGGCGCGGTCGGGGAGCATGGCCCCGGTGCGCAGGTCCTTGATGTGCAGCGTGTAGACCCGGAAACCGGTGACATCCAGCGAGTACGCCAGCAAGTTGCCGTCATCGCTGACCTGGTACGCGCCCAGCGACACGAAGGATTGCGATTCGGCCAGCCGGTTCAGATCCAGGAGGACCTGTTCAGCGGCGTCGGGCGTCGCCGCCTTGCGGCAATGGATGGGGTACTGTTTGCCCTCCTCCGTGCGGGAGTAGTAGACGTGGTCGCCCTGGCGGTACGGCACGGAGAGGTCGGTTTGCTTGATGCGTCCCAGGATCTCCTGGTAGAGGGTCTCCTGATCGGCGGTGGTGCCGGCCAGCGCCTTCTCGGCGCGCGCGTTCTCCTGCTCCAGATAGGCGCGCACCGCCGGATCGTCCTTGTCCCGCATCCAGTGGTACGGGTCCTCACGGCGATCTCCGTGAACGGTATGAACCAGCGGACGCTGCTCGGCCAAGGGGTTCTCCATGCCGGTTCCGGCAACAAGTAAGGATACTAATGTTCGGTGTCGCCGCGGCCAGGGTCAAGCAGGCGCCGGCTTCCGGCCTGCCTGCCGGTATCCCCTTGCAGGCCCGGCTTTTGGCAGGTCGATTCTGCAGTCTACCAGAGAGCACGGGGCGCGAGTCCACCCCACGGGGAGCCGCCTTGACGCCGGGCGCCCCCGGGTGGTTTCTTCAGGCCTCGTAATGGGAGGGAGCTGTGGACGCCAGAGGGGCTTCGGCAGGGGAGGGGGAGCGGAACGCGCAGAGATCCTTGCCGGCGTTCGGCGTGTTTCTCCCGGCCCTGGCGCTGCTGGCGTGCACGCTGGTGGCGTATCTACCGGCGGCCCAGGGCGGCTTCCTCTGGGATGATGACGCCCATGTGACCGGAAACCAGACACTGCGCAGCGCCTCGGGTCTGGGGCGGATCTGGTTCCAGGTGGGCGCGGTGCCGCAGTACTACCCGCTGGTCCACACCACCTTCTGGCTGGAGTACCGGCTCTGGGGGCTCCACCCCATGGGCTACCACCTGATGAACATTCTCCTGCACGCTCTGGCCGCCGTGCTCCTGTGGCGCGTCCTGCGGCGGCTCCTGCCGGCAGGTGCATGGATGGCCGCCGCGGTCTTTGCCCTTCATCCGGTGCACGTGGAATCGGTGGCCTGGATCACGGAGCGCAAGAACGTCCTCTCCGGTGCGTTCTACCTGGCGGCGCTGCTGGCCTACCTGTGCTTCGACGCGGCCCGGGAGCGCAAACTCGTCGATGGACAGGAGGGCAGGCCGGCCCGGGGCCTGTACGCCCTGGCTCTTGTGCTGTTCGCCGCGGCACTGTTGAGCAAGAGCACCGCTGCGACGTTGCCTGCTGCGCTGCTGGTGATCTTGTGGTGGAAGCGCCGCGCTGCCCCCTGGCGGGAGCTGCCGTGGTTGACTCCCTTCTTCTTGATGGGCATCGGCATGGGAGCGCTCACCATATGGGTGGAACGGTCCGTGGTGGGCGCCACCGGAGTGGACTTCGATCTGTCCTGGGGGGAGCGCTGGCTGGTGGCGGGGCGGGCGCTGTGGTTCTACGCCGGCAAGCTGGTGTGGCCCCACCCGCTGGTCTTCCTCTATCCGCGCTGGCAGATCGACACGGCCGTCTGGTGGCAGCATCTGTTCCCTGCCGCAGCTCTGGTCGTCCTTGCCGGCCTGTGGTTGGCGCGTAGACGCCTGGGACGCGGACCTGCCGCGGCGGCGATGTTGTTCGCCGGCACGCTGTTTCCCGCCCTGGGGTTCATCGCCGTCTATCCCATGCGCTTCTCGTTCGTGGCGGATCACTTCCAGTATCTGGCCAGTATCGGCCTGCTGGTGCTGGGCGTGTCGCTGGCGGCGCGGTTCCTGCGTGGGCCCGGGGCCGTCCTGGCCGGAGCGCTGGTGCTCCTGATCCTGGGTGGATTGACGTGGAGCCAGGCACGGACGTATCGCGACCTGGAGACGCTGTGGCGCCACACATTGAGCGAGAACCCGCAGGCATGGCTGGCGCACAACAACCTGGGCACCGTCCTGGTGGGCCGCGGTGAGCTGGAGGAGGCCATCGACCACTTCTCCCGCGCCGTGGAGGTGAAGCCCGACTACGCCATGGCGTACTTCAATCGCGGTACCAGCCACAGCAGCCTGGGCCACTCCGAGCAGGCGCTGCAGGATTTCCAGCGCGCCATCGATCTCGATCCGCAGAACGCCGAGGCGCACGTGAACCGCGCGTTGCTGCTGCAGGCACGCGGCGACCTGGGTGCCGCACTGAGGGATTACCGGCGCGCCCTGGAGATCGCGCCGTGGTCCCATGCGGCGCACAACAACCTGGGGACGCTCTACCAGGCGCAGGGGGAACACGACCTGGCCCTGGAGGAGTACGACACGGCGCTGCGGCTCAAGGAAGATTACGACAAGGCCTGGATCAACCGGGGCAATCTCCATCTGGCCCGGGGCGACTACGGCGCTGCCGTGACGGACCTCACCCGGGCACTGGAACGCTTGCCGCGCGTCGCCGCGCTACATCGATTGCGCGGGCTGGGGTACGGCAGCCTGGAGCGTTTCGATGAATCGGTCGCCGACTACAGCAGCGCCCTGGAGCTGGAGCCCGGTGACGCGGACGCCCACTTCTACCGTGGCCTGGGTCGCGCGAAGCTGGGACGGCACGAGCAGGCCATCGCGGACTTCACCGAGTCGTTACGCCTGCAGCCGGGTGAGGCGCAGGCGCTCTACAACCGGGCTCTCGCCTATGTAGAGATGGGTCGACGCGAGCTGGCGCTGCAGGATGTACAGGCGCTGCAGGCCCAGGGAGAGAACGTCCCCGTCAAGCTTCTGCGTGCGGTTGGCCTCTAGTCAGAGGCCCGGCCACTCGAGTTGAAGGTCCCGTCTTGTTCGATCTGTTCGCTGCCGTCCGATCCTCGGACAACCAATCCGCAAAATGAGAAGTATGTGTTGAATCGAAAAACATTCTTCAAAATACTGGCCCACCCGATTCTCTTTTCGTAGTATATTTCCATATACCCGGAAAAAAGAGACATCTTTCTTGGCTTCGTGGGGGTTCGAAAGGGGAAGTGTGTCTTCCCCGCGATCCGGTCTGGCCCCGGTAGGGGCACATTCCGGGTGGGCGGATCGCCGAATTCTCTCTCGAATCTACTTACACCAGGAGGTAAGTCCATGAGAAGTCCCATCTCTCTCGCGCTCTACATTGTCCTGATCGGTTTCCTGGTCGTCGGAGGAGGTGGTTACCTTCTCGCCCACGCTCTCACCGGTGCGATCTGGACGAGCGAGGAGATCGGCGAACAGATCGACGGTAACATCTATGATGACAAGAACGACGTCTATCTCAACGGGGGACCTGTGAAGGAAGGTGCAGCGGGTCTGCCGCCGTCCGACCCTCTCGATCCGAGCACTTTCTATGTCTTCCAGGTGACGAACCCGAGTGGCTCCGTTCTCCTCTCTCAGGACAAGGCGAAGTGCCGGGTCTTCACGGTAGGGGTCGACGGACGGGTCAACATGGTCATCCCCTCGACGATGTTCGGGAACGGCGGCGACTGCTCTCACGACTTTGGCGTTGACGTCGATACCGCAGCCCTGACGATCCAGCTCATGCCTTACGCCAATACCCCGAACAACGGCGGCGAGTACAAGGCGTGGACCACTCGGGTCGATGACTTCGCGGCGGCTTGTGGCACCGGCATCGACGCTGCGCTGAACCTCAGCCCGAACGGGCCCAAGGGCCTGAGCACCTGCGGCGGGTCCTACGGATTCGTCGGTGGCCACATCAAGACCGACAACTACAAGGTCAGAGCGGGCGGGAAACTGGGCAGCGTCGCCGGCCTGAAGTACTACGACGGGAACGCCAACGGAACCCTGGACGTGGGCGAGCTTGGCATCCCGGGATGGCCGATCAAGATCTGTCGCATCACGAGCGAGAAAGGGACCCAGGGAGTGATTCCGGTCGGCCAGTGCGCGGAGACCCTGACCAGCGCGCTGGGTTCCTTCGGTTTTGTCGGGCTCGGCGGCGGCACCTACCGCCTGCGCGAAGCCCGGGCCCGCGACGTCCACACCGACGGTGCGCCGTTCGACGTCTTTGATTGGGAACAGACCGAGCCGGTTGATCCGGCCACCACCACCATCTATGCGACCGGATCGATCGACATCGGCGGCGCCTTCGACTCCGACGCGATGAACGGGGTGTACGAGGTCACGGTGTCCGGCGACGATGCCGTCGGGCTCCACTTCGGCAACGTCGCCCGCGCCCTCGAGCCGGTGGGGGGAGGTCTCACCTGGGGCTACTGGAAAACCCACACCGGCACCGGTGACACCCCTCCGGGGGCTCCCCGGGATCCGGTCTACCTCATGGTGCCGATGGGAATCGACCTGGGTCTGAGCGTGGGAACGCACCTGGATGTCGATTCCGCCGAGAACGCCGACACCGTCTTCGCTGTCGACGGCAGCGGTGCGTTCGACGAGCCGCCCTGGCCGAGCCCGCAGGAGATCAGCGATCTCTGCAGCGCCGGAGATTGCCGGAGCGGCGACTTCTCGCACCCGGCGGATTGCGACGGGGACTGCCACGAGCAGCTCGTCGTGCAGTTCCTGGCGCTCGAGCTCAACCTGAAATCGGGGCAGTTCTCGGGTGATGCGATCTACATCAACCCGGGCGATCCGAACAGCGGCAAGACGGTAAACGAGATCGTGGCCGAGGCCGACGCGGCGCTCAGCGCCTGGTTTGACGGCGGGAGCTTCGACTTCCACGCCCTCCAGGCAACGGTCAACGCCATGAACGAGAACGCCTCGAGTGGGGTGCTCTTCAGCCTGGTGATCCTGCCCGGTCCGCCGGCTCCTCTCTGCTTCGTGGGTTTCGCCTGCGTGATCTGAAACTCGAAGCAGGTTCCCTCTCCACGGGGAGGTCTCCGGAATCTGTTCCGGGGGCCTCCCCGATTTCCCGTACGGTCAGTATCGCGTAGAATAACGAGTGGTTGTCTGAAGTGAGGGCGGTCCGGGGCCATGAGCACGAAGAAGGGACGGGAGGAGGTCGTGAAGACCGGAGTCGAGAGGATGGGCGGATCCAGGGGCCCGGGGGGAATCCGGCGCCGGGAGACCATTCTGTGGGTCCTCATCGCAGTCTACGGCGCCGTCTCCCTCGTCGCCTACACCGACTACCCGACGAAGGACACCCGTCCCCGACTGACCGAACTGGAGTGGCGCGGGCTCGCCCTGTGGCGTGAGCATAACTGCCAGGCCTGCCATCAGATCTACGGGTTCGGCGGCTTTCTGGGGCCCGATCTGACCAACATGGTCGACGAGGAAACGCCCGATGCCGCCTACTGGGGGGTCCTGACCTCAGGGCTGAACCGGATGCCGGCCCTGCACCTCGATCACGACGACCAGACAGCCCTGATGGCCTACCTGCGGGCCGTGAATCGCACCGGCCAGGCCCAGCCCGAACCGCTGGGCACCCGCCGGGCCGTGAATTCCTGGGAGCACTACGGGTTGATCCTGGAGGAACGGAGGCGGGACGGCGGCGCCCCGATCCCCGAGGCCACGCGCCGCGGATACGACGCCTGGGCCCAGAATCGCTGCGGCGCCTGTCACGTGCCCTTTATCGATGGACGCCATCGTGCGCCCGATCTGTCCCAGCGGGCCATCGATCGTTCGATTCCGGCCCTGACCTCGCTTCTGAAGGAAGGCAGGAACAACATGCCCGGCTACGACCTGGACAGCGACCAGGTCGCGGACATGTCCGCCTTTCTGGAGTGGGTGGCGTTGCACCGCTCCGACCTGGTAGCCCTCAACGATCAGATGCTGGAGCGCGAACCCTTCTCCTGGACCACGGTTCCCTGGTTCGAGTACGCACAGTGATGGACACCGCACAGGACCGGCGCCCGGTCATCTGGCTGTTCCTTCTCGCCCTGCTGGCACTTGCCGTCACGCTCCTGAGCGGCCTGGCCGGAGCTGTGGTGTACACCGAGTACGAGCCCGGCCTGCGCGCCATGGGTGTCACGTTCCAGCAGCTTCGCCCCATTCACGAGACCTACGCCTTCGCCTGGGTGTTCCTGGGAGGAGTGACGGTCGTCCACTTCTTTCTCCTGTCGAAGTTCGGGCCACTCGGGCCAGCGGCCCGGCGCCGGTTCTACACACAGTTCATCCTGTGGGCGGCTGCCGGCGCCGGTATCTTCATCACCCTGTCACTGGGCCGCTTCACCGGCAGGGAATACCTGGGCTATCAGCCCATCTTCTCGCTGCTCATTCTCGCGGGCTGGTTGCTCTTCGCCTGCAACTACTTCCTGTTGGTCGGGTTCAAGCTCTCGGGGCGGCCCGTCTACATCTACATGTGGAGTGTCGCGATTCCACTGTTCGTCGTCACCTATGTGGAGGGCCACCTCTACCTTCTGGAACGCGTGAGTGACCAGCCGGTGAGGGACATCGCACTCCAGTGGAAGTCCAACGGCGTGCTGGTTGGTTCCTTCAATCTGCTAGCGTACGGCTCGTTGATGTACGTTGTCGGCCTGATCCGTAAGGATGACAGCTACGCCTACTCACGCACCGCCTTCGCCCTCTTCTGCGTTGGAGTCCTGAACACCTTCACGAACTACGGTCACCACACCTACCATCTTCCCCAGACCCCGTGGATCCACTGGATCGCCTTCGTGGTCAGCATGCTTGAGACGATCATCCTTGCCAAGCTGCTGTTCGACGTGCTGGGGCTCCGCCGTGCGCCCTGCAGTCCGGACGACCTGCAGGTGCCGGAGCGGTTTGTCCGCTCCGCCACGCTGTGGACGTTCTTGATGCTCATGGTCTCGCTGCTCATCGCCATTCCGCCCCTGAACGCCCTCATCCACGGGACCCATGTGGTGGTGGCCCATTCCATGGGCAGCATGCTGGGGATCAACTCGATGATCCTCCTGGGGGCGTTCGCATACGCCATACGCAGGCTGAAGGGGGCCGATCATCCGGTGGTGAACGGTCCCCGGGTGAGGGGCGCCGTGCCGTGGGTCAATCTGTTCCTGGTCGTGTTCTGGCTCGCGTTCCTGACCCGGGGCCTGGTGGCCAGCATGGTTCGCTACCTGGGGCCCTCGGCGCCTGACTATTCCGTGGTGGTCCAGGCGTTTCCCGGGTTGGTGTTGATCTCCGGGGCCGGGCTGGCCCTGTCGCTACTGTGGGTCATCGGCCAGTGGGTCCGAGCCCTGTGGGAGCCCACCCGGCTGTAGACTGGAAGGGGTCCAGGTGTTCGCGGCAGGTACGATTCCACCTCACCATGATCGCACTACGCAGGTTCGTCGACAAGTACGTGCTGCGACCGCGGTACCGGGTTTACAACATCCTGTCGGAAGAAACGCCGGACAAATGCTGAGATAGCGCGGACCGCTGGTCCAGGCCTCTCCGTCCTTGCCCGCTTCGTCCGTAGGCCCTACAATCGGGGAGGGAGAGGGTATGCCGGCCATCGTGGATCTGAGAATCCGGAACAATCTGGAACACGCCTACGCCGACGTATACACATCGAAGGTCCAGGAGGCGCTGGCCACGCTGGCGCCGCTCGACCGCCACCGCCGCGAGTTGATGGCCGCTCGGATCGAGCGTCGCCGCCGCCGGGCCGAAAGCCGCAAGAGGATCGGCTTTCCGGACCCCGCCGCCACGATTTCCCGCACCGGCCTCACGGTTCAAGACGCCCGCGCCGGCAAGTTCGCCGGCTCGGAGATCCCCGACGACCTCAAGCGGCAGTGGATCCAGGGCACCGGGCCCGCGACCAAGCCCCGGAGTTCGGTGGAGAGCGGAATCCGCAATGTGGCGCACGCCCTGCTCTCGGGCGCGGATGGTTGGATGTTCGACGGTGAGGACGCTCTCGGCCAGACCGGGGCGATGTCGCTGGACAATCAGCGCAACCTCAAGCTGGCCATCCACCACGACCAGCGGTTCCTGAAGGTGGCCGAGCAGGTGGCCGGCGAGATGAACGAGTGGGCCCGCGGTTTCTTCGGCCGGACCATCATAGGGAACTGGCGCCGGCAGCTCGACTTCACGACCAAGATCTTCCGCGTCCGAGGCCTGCACCTCGATGATCGCCATGTTCGGCAATCCGACGGCGTGGGATTCTCGGCGGCGATCACAGACCTGGTGCTGTACGTCGTGAACAACCACGAGCGGCTGCGGCGCGAGGGCTCGTCCATCGTCCTCTACCTGGCCAAGATCGAGACCGCCGAGGAAGCGGCGCTCTACAACGACATGCTGAGCGGCCTCGAGCAGCACCTCGATCTCCCGGTGGGCACGATCAAGGTCTACGTCCTGGTCGAGCGGATCGAGGCCTGCTTCCAGCTGATGGAGATCCGTGCGGCACTGAGTTCACACTTCGTCGGTTTCAACACCGGGCGTTGGGATTACATCAACAGCGTCGCCGACGCGATGGCGTGGGATCGCGATTTCGTCAATCCCAATATCGACTCCATCGGGATGACCTATGGCTACATGCGGAACTACGAGGACCGCGTACGCCGCGCCGTCAACACGCCGGACCGAAACGGCCGCCACGCGCTGTGGCAGGGAGGCATGGAGCCGAACATCCCCGTGGGATCCGAGGCCGGCGTGGCCGCAGGAATGGACAGGGCGGTGGCAGGCGGCGAGCGCGAAGAGCGTGAGGGGGCCAGCGGAAAATGGGTTGCCCACTGGAAGATGGTGCACATCGTGCGCCCGGTGTGGGAGAAGGCAGGCCGCAACAACCAGCTCGGGCGCGATCTTGCTCCCTTGACCTACACGGATGACGATGCCGCGGGGCTCGTGCTTCTCGAGCCCGCGCCGAGGACCGTGCGAGGCGCTCGCGACCTGCTCAGCGTGGCGCTCCAGTACGGGAACGCCTTCGGCCGGGGCTTTCAGGCCGCGGCGCTCAAGCCGGCGGATTTCTTCGGCAAGGACGACGTGCTCTACCTGATGGAGGACATGGCGACCGGCGAGATCCGGCTGAGCATCCTCTGGGAGTGGCTGCACAAGGGGGCCGAACTCACCGAGGACGACCCCGCGACGGGCGTCAAGGCGGGAGATACGTTCGACGCGGCCCTCTTCCAGCGGCTGCTCGAGGAGGAGTACGGGAAGCTGTGCCGGGCCGGCAATCGCGACGTCCATGACGACTCCAAGGAGACCACGCTGCCCATCGCCCGCGAGATCGTCGCGACCTACGTGGCCGAGGACATCAAGCCTCCATGGTACATCGATCTTCTGAACCTCAATCTGAACAACCACGACCTGGCTGTGGCGAAGACGCGGATTGCTCGCTACATGAATGAACTGCGCGCCCACGGTACGCGTCTCACCGAGAACCCGGACTTCGAGGACTAGAGCCATGCCGATCAAGACGGAGACGGCGAGCCCGTTCGACGAGGAAGTTCGCGAGACGCAAGCGTGGTTCGAGAGCCCCCGCTTCGCGGGGATCACGCGCCTGTACTCCGCACGCCAGGTCGTCGCATCGCGGGGCACCATTCCCCAGGACTATACGGTGGCGCGCCAGGCGGCCGAGCAGTTCTATGCGCGGCTGAGGGAGTTGTTCGAGCGGAGGCGTTCGATCACGACCTTCGGTCCGTATTCGCCGGGCCAGGCCGTGGCGATGAAGCGGCTGGGGATCGAGGGCATCTACCTCGGTGGCTGGGCCACCTCGGCCAAGGGCTCGGAGACCG
>CBDVAL010000103.1:0-11580 GCA_965371955.1 uncultured bacterium
GGGACGGTGCGCATCCCCCAGGCGCTGGTGCCGTTCATGGACGGCAAGGAACGCATCGAGCCGCGCGCATGACCGCGACGAGGCCGAGAACCTGCGCGGCGCTCACGGCGACTACTCCTCCCCGTCAACCAGGTATAATGGCCGCAGCCGGGAACCGGCCTGCTCGACGTCGACAATTCAGCACCTGATACGGAGGTACCATGAAGAGCTCTTGCGCTCTCCTGCCTGCATTACTTCTGCTTGCCGGCCCCGCGTGGGCCGGTGAGTCGGAACTGCCCAACATTCCGCGTCCCCTGGAGGTTCACGCACTCACAGGCGCCCGCGTGGTCGATGCACCCGGCCATGTCATCGACGGCGGCACCGTGCTCATCCGCGACGGCCGCATCGAGGCGGTAGGCCCTGAACTCGAGGTGCCGGCCGATGCACGCGTCTGGGATCTCACGGGCAAGACGATCTACGCCGGGTTTCTGGACCCGTTCACCAGTGTGGGGCTGCCGGAGCACAAGGCCGACGACGACCGCGGGCGGCGCCGTGGCTCCGGCCGGGACGACAAGAAGAAGCCACCCCGCGGCCCGGCCCATGAGCTTCCCTCGGTCCACGCCGAGAGGGACGCCGCGAATGAGATACAGGTGGATGACAAGACCCTGGAGTCCTGGCGCGGCGCCGGCTTCACCGCGGTGGTCACCGCGCTGCCGACCGGCATCTTCCGTGGTTCCGCAGCCCTGTTGAACCTGGGCGACGGTGGGCCACGGGAAAACCTAGCCCGCCAGCAGGTGGCGCAGGCGTTGGGGTTCGACAAGAGCGGGCGGCGCAGCAACCAGTATCCGTCCTCCGCCATGGGCGCCGTGGCCGCCATGCGGCAGACCTTGCTGGACGCCCAGCACTACCGCCTGGCCTGGTCAGCCTACCGCTCCTCCCCGGCACAGCGGCGCCGGCCCGAGGTCAACCGCGCCCTCGCGGCACTGGGCCAGGTGGTGGGCCGGAACCGGCTGGCCCTCGTGGACAGCGACGACCTGCTGGGCCTGGTGCGCGCCGCAAGCGTCGTGCAGGAGTTCGACCTGGATGCCGTTCTGGTGGGCAGCGGTGAGGAGCACCGGCATGTGGACTGGGTGCGCGACACCGGCCTGCCGGTGATCCTGCCGGTGAATTTCCCCGCCCCTCCCAAAATGGGTGACGAGGGCCCGGCACTGGACGTGCCCACCTCGCGCCTCAAGGACTGGTACCGCGCTCCCGAAACCCCTCACCTGTTGCACCAGGCCGGCGTGCCGTTCGCATTCACCACCCACGAGCTGGAAAGTCCCGGCGAGATCCACGGCAAGATCCGGGAAGCGATGAAACGCGGCCTGGATCCGGGTGCGGCGCTGGAGGCGTTGACCCTGGCTCCCGCGCGGCTGATCGGCGTGGACGACCTGCTGGGCACCATCGCTGCGGGCAAGCTGGCCAACCTCACCATCACCGACGGTGACCTGTTCGCCGAGAAGACCAAGGTGGTGGAGGTCTGGATCGACGGCCGGCGCTACGAGAACACCAAGAAGCGGGACGGCGACAAGTCCGACGAGAAGGACAAGAAGAAGAAAGCCGGCGACGCAAAGAAGAAGCGTGACAAGGACGGGGACGAGGCGGAGGAGGACGCTGAGCTCGCCGCGATCCCCTGGGCGCCGGCGCCGGGCCCTATCCACTCCCCCGGGGCGATCCTGGTGCGGGGTGCCACGCTGTGGACCCAGGGAGCGCAGGGGACGCTGGAGGACGCCGACCTGCTGGTGCGCGACGGCATCATCCGCGAGGTGGGGCACGGGTTGAAGGCACCCCAGGGGGCCCATGTGGTGCAGGCGGACGGGCGCCACGTGACCCCCGGCATCATCGACGCCCACAGCCACTCCGCCACGGCGGAGGCGGTGAACGAGGGCACCCGCGCGGTGACCTCCGAGGTCCGCGTGTCGGACGTGATGGACCCCGACTCCCCCACGCTGTACCGGCTTCTGGCAGGTGGAGTGACCACGGCGCACGTGCTGCACGGCTCGGCGAATCCCATCGGCGGCCAGAGTGCGCACATCAAGATCCTGCTCGGAGCCACGCCGGCGGGACTGCTGGTCCCCGGGGCGCCTCCCAGCATCAAGTTCGCCCTGGGCGAGAACGTCAAGCAGTCCAACTGGGGCGAGGACTACACCACGCGCTATCCGCAGACGCGCATGGGCGTGGAGCAGGTGCTGCGTCAGTCCTTCCTGGCGGCGCGCGACTACCGCGACCGCTGGGCGCGCTACGACCCCGACGACCCCACGCAGGTTCCACCGCGCCGCGACCTGCAGCTCGAGGCGCTGGCGGAGATCCTGGACGGCAAGCGCCTGCTGCATTCTCATTCCTACCGCCAGGACGAGATCCTGATGCTGCTGCACGTGGCGGACGAGTTCGGCTTCCGAATCGCCGCCCTCCAGCATGTCCTGGAGGGCTACAAGGTGGCGCCGGAGATCGCCCAGTATGGTGCCGGCGCCTCCACCTTCAGCGACTGGTGGGCGTACAAGTTCGAAGTGTACGACGCCATCCCATACAACGGCGCCTTGATGCACCAGGCCGGCGTGGTGGTCTCGTTCAACTCGGACTCCAGCGAACTCGCCCGGCGCCTGAACCTGGAGGCAGCCAAGGCGATAAAGTACGGCGGGCTGTCACCGCAGGATGCCCTGAACTTCGTCACCCTCAACCCGGCGAAGCAGCTGGGACTGGAGGGACGGCTGGGCTCCCTGGAGCCGGGGAAGGAGGCTGACTTCGTCCTGTGGAGCGGCGATCCACTTTCCACCCGCACGGTGGTGGATCAGACCTGGGTGAAGGGCGTCCTCTACTTCGACCGCGCCCGGGATCCCGAGCGGCGGCAAGCGCTGTCGGCGGAGCGCGAGGCACTCATCGCAGCCGCCCGGGCGGCGGAGAAGAAGAAAGGCAAGGACGGCAAGAAACGAGGCAAGAAGGGCAAGGAGGTGACCCGATGACGCACACACACCGAGAGCTGCTTCGTCGCCTGGCGGTGACGATGCTCCCTTGTATCGCCCTGACCACGGCTGTTCTTGGGCAGGAGCGCCCGGTGGCCCTGGCCGGCGGCACGGTGCACACCGTCAGCGGCAAGCCCATCGCAGGCGGCGTGGTGGTGCTGCAACACGGCAAGATCATCGCCGTGGGACGCTCCGTGCCCGATGGCGCCGAGCAGGTGGACCTGTCCGGCCGGCATCTCTACCCCGGCCTGATGGACGCCGATTCCGTGCTGGGCCTGGTGGAGATCGGCGCCGTACGGGCCACCCGGGACATGGTGGAGGTGGGCGAGATCACGCCGAACGTCCGCGCCGAGCACGCGGTGAACCCGGACTCGACGCTGCTTCCGGTGGCCCGTGCCAACGGCATCACCTACGTACGCACGGCGCCCCGGGGCGGCCTCATCGCCGGCCTGTCGGCGCTCATCCGGCTGCACGGCTGGACCTGGGAGGATCTCACCGTATCCGCCCCGCTGGCGCTGCAGGTGGAATGGCCTCGCATGCTCATCGATCGTCGGCCGCAGGCGCGCACCAAGCCCAAGGAGCAGGAGAAGCGCCGCGACGAGAGGCTGCGCACATTGAAGGAGGCCTTCGCAACGGCCCGGGCCTATCTCAAGGCGCGCGATGCCGCCTCCGCGGACCATCCCGTGGACGTGGATGCGCGCTGGGAGGCCATGCGCCCTGCCCTCGAAGGCGATATCCCGGTCATCGTGGACGCCGACGAGATCACCGCCATGGAAGCTGCCATGGAGTGGGCCGAGGAGGAGGGCGTGCGTCTGATCCTTTCCGGCGGGGCCGACGCGTGGCGCCTGGCCGACGCGCTGGCGGAGAAGGACATCCCGGTGATCCTGGGATCGACTCTGAGTACGCCGCGCCGATCCTGGGAGCCGTACGACACGGCCTACAAGAACCCCTTGCGCCTGCACGAGGCCGGGGTGCGCTTCTGCATCTCCGGTGGAGGGTCCTCATTCATGGCCTCCAACTCGCGCAACCTGCCCTACAACGCTGCCATGGCCGAGTCGTTCGGGCTGCCGCACGAGGAGGCCCTCCGTTCCATCACCCTCTACCCGGCGCAGATTCTCGGTGTGGAGGATCGCCTCGGTTCCCTGGAGGTGGGCAAGGATGCCACCTTGATGGTCACCGATGGTGACCCGCTGGACATCCGGACCCAGGTGCTGCAGGTGTGGATCGACGGCGAGCGGATGGATCTCTCCAACCGACACCGCGACCTCTACGAGCGCTACCAGCAGCGCATCCAGGGACGCTAGCGCCGAGGCGATCGTTCGTTTTCTCCTTGACAACGCATTGATGGCCGTCGTACGTTCAGGTTGAATCGTCCGCCACAATAGGTTCGGCCACAGATCAAGACAGGGGGAACCATGCCCACGGGTCGAACGATGCAGGCCTTCAAGCGTTGGAGTATCTTCGCGTTGCCGGCATTCCTGTCCTTTTCTGCGCTGGGGGCTGACAGGCCGCAGGGGGATCAGTCCGGCGGCCCCGTCGGCGGGGAGTACGTCTTTCAGCAGGTAGCCCACCTCACCGCGGAGGAGCGCCAGGCGATCAAGGACCGGCTCGCCAGGAACACCGCGCAATTGAAGGCCGAGGGGAAGCTGGGTCCGCCTCAGGAGCTCATCGTGCTTCTGGACTGGCCACTCATCGCCCACAACGGCCTGACCGACTTCGGCTACCACGGCGTTTCCAACTTCGTCGATCAGAACCCGCTCTTTCCCGGCCTGATCGAGGACTACAATTGCGGGACGCGCACCTACGACCTCGCCGACGGCTACAATCATCAAGGCATTGACTACTTCACCTGGCCCTTCGGGTGGTACAACCTCGCCAACGATCATGTGGCCATCGTTGCCGCCGCCGCCGGGACCATCATCGGCAAGGACGATGGGAACCAGGATCAAAGCTGCAGCTTGAACTCGAGCCCCTGGAATGCCGTCTATGTACAACACGCCGACGGGTCCGTCGCCTGGTATGGTCATATGAAGACAGGCTCGACCACCCCGAAGAACATCGGCGAGACCGTGGCGGTTGGAGAGTACCTGGGAATCGTGGGCAGCTCCGGGAGTTCGTCGACACCACACCTCCATCTCGAGATCTACGACTCCTTGGACAACTTGATCGAGCCCTATTCCGGCCCTTGCAACGTGCTCAACGCAACCTCCTGGTGGAATGCGCAACGACCCTACTACGACTCCGCCATCAACAGGTTACAGTCCGGCAAGTCGCCGCCCTTTTCCCCCGTCTGTCCGCTGATCGAGAGCCGCAACGACACCATCAACTTTTCCCTGGGCGAGACAGTCTACCTCACGGCTTTCTATCGTGATCAGCTCTTGGGGCAAGTTGGAACCTACACGATCTACAAGCCGGACGGCACCGTCTTTGACTCCTGGACCCATAGCTCCGGGGCGACCCACTTTTCCGCCTCGTGGTGGTTTTGGTCCAGAAACCTAAGCTCGGACGCAGGAGTTTGGAAGTGGCAGGTCGTCTACGAGGGACAGACCTATGAGCACTTCTTCAATTATGGTCTTCCGTTCTGCGGCGATGGAGCCATCGACGGGCTCGGGGAGACCTGTGACGATGCCGGCGAGTCGATAACTTGCGACTCCGACTGCACCGCCGTCGAGTGCGGCGACAGCACCTTGAACGTCACCGCCGGCGAGCAGTGCGATGACGGCAACACGACCCCGGGCGACGGCTGTTCCGATACCTGCATGACGGAAGAATGCGGCGACGGCGACCTCGACCCAGGCGAGGAGTGCGACGACGGAAACACGACTTCAGGGGACGGCTGCTCTGACGTCTGCCTGAACGAGGTCTGCGGCAACGGCATCATTGACCTCGGCCCGACCGTGGTGGTGGTCGACCCGGTCGCCCTCCCCATTCCGGATGGCGGCCCCGGCGTCGCGCCAGGGCCCGTCGCCAGCGATACCATCGAGATCGCAACGTCCACTCCAATCTTCGATCTGAACGTCGATGTGGGGATCACACACACCTGGATCGGTCACCTGACCTTCAGCGTCGAGAGTCCGGGCGGGACCGTGATCACGCTGTGGGACCAAGTCTGCTACGGAATTGATTTCCAGGACATCCTTGCCGAGTTCGATGATGAGGGAACGGCGGCGTTCTGCAACCCCTCCGGTCCGACGCCCGATCCTCTCGATGGCAACGGCAACATACCCCCGCTCGGTGGAACTCCCCTGTCGGTGCTCGACGGCACAGACGCCCAGGGAACATGGACCTTCCGGATCTACGACAACGAGGGGTTCGAGACCGGCACGCTCGATCAGTGGTCGCTCCATATCGTACCCCGGGAGGCGTGCGATGACGGAAATGTCATACCAGGCGACGGCTGCTCCGACCTGTGCGCACTCGAGGACAATGACGGCGATGGCGTCAACGACAATATGGACAACTGTCCACTGACCCCGAACCCGGGGCAGGGCACGGCCTACTTCGACGGCGTGGTCACGGCCGTCGATACGTCCCTCGAGGGATGGGTCCGGGCGCAGGACGTCGAGTGGGTCCGGGGAGACCTCTCCGGGCTCAGTAGCTACACCACGCTGGCCTCCGGTACCACCGCGGCCACGACCAGCCACGCGACACCGCAAATTCCCGCTCTCGGCGCCGGATACTTCTGGCTGTTCAAGCCCGACTGCCCGGATTCGTCCTGGTCGTCAGAAGGGTCGGGCGAGTGCGCCGCAGGTTGCCCTGTCGGGGAAAGGGACGGCAACCTGCCCTAGAGGCTTGGCCGAAAAGTCTGGTGGCGAGCGGAAAGATGAAGCCGCTTACCTCTGGCCCGGATCCGGCATCTCCTGCGACAGCTTCTGCAGGAACTGCGGCGAGAGGGCTGTGCCGGCATCCTGCGCCGCATGCGCATGGCTCCACGCATCCGCATGGCGGCGCACCAGCACGAGGGCGTAAGCAAGATCCCGGTGCACCGCCCCCGAGATGGCGCCGGCCGCAAGCGCCGCCTCGAATTCCAGGATGGCATCCTCGAATCGCGCCTGGTTCGCCAGGCTCCGGCCCAGGTTGTAGTGCGTGGAGGCATCCCCCGGCGCCACCTCCAGCGCCCGGCGCAGGAAGTACGTCGCCATCTCGTGGCGACCCTCCCGTGCCAGCAAGGTGCCCAGGTTGTTGAGCAGGACGACGTGCTCCGGCCGCAGCACCACGGGATCCTCGAAGTGGCTCACGGCCTGCGTATCTTTTCCCTGGGCGATGAGCAAGCTCCCCAGGATGACGTGCGCCGAGGTGTGCGAGGCGTCCAGCCGCACCGCCTCGCGAAGGAAGGGCTCGGCCTGCTCGAGCTTGCCGTGCCGGAAGAGCATGTTGCCCATGTTGTAGTTGGCGCTGGCGTCGTCCGGACGCATCTCCACCAGCGTGCGGTAGAGCGCCTCGGCAGCGGCCGGATCCTGCCTTTGTTCGGCCCGGGCCGCGCGCTTGAGATAGCCCGGGGTGGATACCGATTCCTCCACGATAGCGTCCGCCAGCGGATCGTGAAGGTGCACGTCCGCCACCAGCCTGGCGGCCTGTCTGGCCTCCTCGCGGGCAGCCTCGTCGCGCCCCAGCTGGTGGTAGACCCGGGCGAGGAATGCCCGGACCGCGCGGGCGTCCAGCTGCAGCGCGCGCGCACGCTCCAGATGCAGCAGCCCGGCCTCCGGATCTCCCGCCTCCACGCGCAGTCGCCCCAACCCGAACTCCGCCGTGGTGCAGCGTGGATCCAGGGCCAGCGCGCTGCGGTACGCGTCCGCGGCCGCGTCGGCCTCACCGGTCTGTTCGAGCAACTCGGCGAGCAGCACGTGGGCCGCGGCATAGTCGCGGTCGATCTCCAGGGCGCGCCGCACGAAGACCTCGGCAGCAGCCACATCCGCCCGACGAGACAGCAGGGCGGGCAGGTAGTGCCAGCGGAACTCCGCCGGCTGCAGCAATCTGGCCTGGGCGTAGCCGGCGGCGGCCTCGTCCTGCAGCCCGTGGGCGTGCAGCACCAGACCCAGGTGCCCCCAGGCATCACCGGAGCGCGGCCGTCTCACCACACCCTGCCGCGCCTCCCGGATCTTCGCCGCTACCTGGGGTTCCATGTCGGTGGTGTGGGGATCGGGCACCGGCGCGTCGGGAACCGCGGCGCCGCAGGCGAGACCCAGCACCAGCATGACGATACAGCCGGGAATCAGCTGCCGTGTCTCATTCACCGACTGCCCGCCCCTCTCCCCTGCGCAGCACCACCAGCCGGTCCGGCTTGCCGCCGGCGAAGCGCTCCCAGGCACCGTCCGGCCAGCGCACCGAGATCTCCTCGATGCTGCCATCGCCGGGCAGGCCGAAGTGGGCGCGCGGGTCATTGCTGGAGAGGTAGCTGTAGCCCGGCTGGATCACCCGCACCGCACGCCTGCCGCCCGACACCAGCACTACAATCGCTCCGTACGCATCACGCTGCAGAGCCGGTTCCACGGCGCGCACCTGCAGCCAGTGACCGGCCTTGGCGGCGTCGTTGCGAAACAGCCGCGCCTTGCCCTGTGCCTGTGCCACCAGCACATCCAGGTCGCCGTCCCGGTCCACATCGCCCACCGCCATGCCGCGGCTGATCTCCACCAGCGACGCGAACGAGCCGGCGCGCGAGGAAGCATCCTGGAAATGACCGAGCCCGTCGTTCAACAGGACCGCGTTGGGCTCGGCGAACGCATCCCAGGCAGGCCCCGGACGTGCGCCGGGCAGGGGCGGGAAGCGCCCCACCCGGCCGTTCACCAGCACCAGGTCCACGTCGCCGTCATGTTCCAGGTCGAAGAAGGCCGTGCCGAAACCGGTCATGGGCAGGCTCGGGGCCCCCAGGCCGGCGCTGGCCGAGGCGTCCTCGAAGCCCCGGTTCCCCTGGTTCAGGTAGAGCGTATTGGTCTCGTCCTTCAGGTGGGTGAGGAACAGGTCCAGGTCGCCGTCCGCGTCCACATCCCCCACGGCCACTCCCATCCCCGCCTCGGCGCGGCCGAACGAGTTGAGGGCCAGCCCCTTGAAGAAAGCATCCTCGGTGAACTTGCCTTTTCCATCGTTGACCCACAACTGGTTCACCTCGCCGTCGTTGGCCACGTAGAAGTCCGCCCGCCCATCGTCGTTCCAGTCCGCGCACACCACGCCGAGTCCGGGCAACGCCACGCTGCCGATACGCGATGCCATGGAGATATCGGCGAACTTGCCGTCACCCAGGTTGCGGTAGAGGGAGTCACTCACACCGGGGAACACTTGCGGGCTGCAGTAGTCGGGCTTGCCGTCCAGGCCACGGCAGACGCGCTTCGGATCATAGGCCACGTAATGCGTGACGTACAGATCCAGCAGGCCGTCCGCATCCACGTCACAGAATGTCGCGGAAGCCGACCAGTGATCGCCGCGAATCCCCGCGCTGGAGGTGATGTCCCGGAAGCGTCCGTCCCCCTCGTTGCGGTACAGCCGATCCGGACCGTAGTTGCTCACGAAGACGTCCGGCAGGCCGTCGTTATCGATGTCCCCCACAGCCACGCCCATGCCGTAGCCGGTGTCACCCAGGCCGGAAGCTGCCGTGACGTCCACAAACTTGCCGTCGGCCTCCTGGCGAAACAGCCGGTTGGGCGCGATCTCCCCGCTGGGATTCACCACGTCACGCCCCGCCTGCACCAGGTAGATGTCGAGGTCGCCGTCCGCATCGTAGTCCAGGAAGGCGCAACCCGGCGCCATGATCTCCGGGTGATGGTAGCGCCCGGAAGCGCCGGTATCATGAACGAAATCCAGGCCCACGGCGTCGGTGATCTCGGTGAACAGAGCCGGCGGATCCGCGCCGAGGGCGGAGGTGGATGCCGAGAGAACGACCAGGGCGAGCAACGAGGAAGGCTTCACATGACGATTCTTGCATCCCGGTGAGCGCTGCGCAAGGTGCATCCCGAGTTGAACTTCCCCTGGCGGACCGTCTCGCGCTACAATACCGATATGAGCCAGAGGGAGCACAAGTTCCGCCTCACCGCCTGCGCCACCACCGGAGGGTGAGCGGGTAAGGTGGGTCCGGCGGACCTGCAAGAGATGTTGGGACCCCTGACGCGCGCGGTGGCACGGGGCGAGAAGGTGAAGGTCGGCCTGGAGACCGCCGACGATGCCGGCGTCTATCTGGAGGACGGTCTGGCACTGGTGGCCACCGCGGACTTCATCACGCCGGTCTGCGACGAGCCCGAGCGCTTCGGCAGGGTGGCGGCGGCCAACTCGCTGTCCGACGTCTATGCCATGGGAGGCAAGCCGCTGTTCGCCCTCAACCTGTGCTGCTTCCCCGGTGTGGGCATCCCCGACGGGACGTTCGCCGGCATCCTGGAGGGCGCTGCCGCTGCGCTGCAGGAGGCATCGGCGGCACTCCTGGGCGGACACACCGTGCGCGACCCTGAGCTCAAGTTCGGCCTGGCAGTCGTCGGCCGCGCGGATCCGGAGCACATCCTCACCAACGCTGGCGCCCGGCCGGGCGACCGCTTGCTGCTCACCAAACCGCTGGGCACCGGCGTGCTGATCAACGGCTTCAAGAAGGGGAAGATGGGGGCGGATCGGCTGGAGCCGGCGTTGAAGGAGATGGAGCGGCTGAACGCCGTGGCCTCCTCCCTGGCCCTGAAGCACGACGCCCACGCCGCCACCGACATCACCGGCTTCGGGCTCTCGGGGCACTTGCTGGAGATGGCGCAGGCATCCCGTGTCGCCACGCGCATCTCCTTCGGGAGCCTGCCGGTATACGACGGCTTCTACGACATGGTCCGGCAGGGCGTGACCACCGGTAGCACCCATGACCTGCGAGCCCACGCAGATCCGCTGCTCTCTGACGGCGTCGGGCTGGACGATGCGCAGCGCGAGCTGCTACACGATCCCCAGACCTCCGGCGGCCTGCTGCTCGCCGTGGACGCCCGGCAGTCCGACGGGCTCCTGGCGGAGCTGTGCGAGGCGGGGCACTGCGCTGCCGAGATCGGCGAGGTCCTGGAAGGTGCGCCGCGCATGGAGGTGGTGGAGTGACGCGCACCGCTGGAGCCGCGCGCTGACCCGCCTGCTTGCTGCGGTCTTCGAGGCCCGCCCCAACCGCTTCGTTGTGCAGGCATCACTGCGCGAAGGACCGCAGGTTCTGGCCCACCTGGGCGATCCCGGCCGGCTGCGCGAGTTGCTCGTGCCAGGCGCCGCTCTCCGGCTGCGCCCGGTGCCGCCCTCTGCGGCGCGCAAGACGCGCTATACCGTGGCCCTGGTGCGCTCGCCGGAGCCACCATGGGCCTGGGTATCCCTCGAGACACTGCGGGCCAACCGCCTGGCCGAAGAGCTTCTGAGCGCGGGACGCGTGCGCGGCATCGGCGGTGGCTGGACGGTGCAGCGCGAGGTACGACGCGGCCGCAGCCGCTTCGACTTCCTGCTGGAACGCGAGAACGGCGACGAGCTGCTGGTGGAGGTCAAGTCGGTCACGCTTGTACAGCATGGGCTGGCGTTGTTTCCCGATGCCCCCTCTGTCCGGGGAGCGCGTCACGTGAGCGAGCTGGAGCAGGCAGTGCAGTGCGGCACCCGCGCTGCGGTGCTGTTCGTGGTGCAG
>CBDVAL010000104.1:0-11532 GCA_965371955.1 uncultured bacterium
AAGCTCAATCACGGCTACGGGCACGTGCTCGGCTTCTTTCTCAAACGCCGTCTGGATCTGGTGATCGTGCTGATCGTGATGTTCGCCGCCACGGTAGGAATCGCTTTCCAGGAAGTGAAGCTCACCGACTCCCAGGAGGATGAGCGCGGCGGTTTCGAGATCGACGTGGAGTTCCCGCAAGACACCACGCTGGAGGAGACCGAGGCGTGGTTCGGGGAAGTCGAGAAGATCATGGAGGAGAAGCAGGAGGAACTGGATCTGGAGGGATACATCGTGGTGCACCGATCCACCTGGGGCGAACTGGAGGGCTGGTTCAACTCGCCACGCACCAACAAGCTCAAGCCCCGGGAGGTGACCAAGACCGTGGTGGACCTGCTTCCGCTGAAGCCCGGCATGAAGGTTTACACCGGTGAAGATAGTGAGATCGAAGAGGAGACGAACGAGTCCGTCCACGGCTTTGCCTTGCAGGGCGACGACTATGAGCGCCTGGAGGACGTGGCCAAGGAATTGGAGAGCTACCTGGTCACGGTGCCCGGCGTGCTGGGCGTGAAGGGGTCCGGCGACCGGGCGCCCCAGGAACTCGCGCTGGTCATGGACCGGCAGCGCGCGCAGCGTCAGGGCGTGAACCCCTCGGTGGTGGCCGGCGTGGTGGGCTACGCGCTGCGCGGCACGACCCTGCCGCGCTACCGGCAAGACGGCAAGGACATTCCCGTGAGGATTCGCTTCCAGGAAGAGGACCGCCAGAACCTGGACGATCTGGCCAGCTTCATGGTGCCCACCGACACGGGAGCGGTGGTGCCGCTGTCGTCGGTCACCGACTCGAGGGTGGTGCCCACCTACCGTGGCATCTTCCGACGCGACAAGCGCGTCACCCGCAACGTCACCCTGGATCTGGAGGAGGACAAGGAGACCGAGACCCGCGCGCTGCTCAACTACATCGTGGGGAACACCGACTTCCCCGAGGGCATCACCGTGGGAGCCGACAACCGGAGAAACCAGCAGCGCGACGGCCAGATGGCCATGATGATGGCGGCGCTGTTCTCCGTGATCTTCATTTATCTGCTGATGGGCTACCTGTTCGAGAGCTTCATCCTGCCGCTGTCCGTCATCCTCACCATACCCCTGGCAGCCATCGGCGTGGGCTGGGCCCACTTCTTTGCCGGGCTGGACCTGGACTTCCTGGGGCTGGTGGGAGCCATTCTGCTCATCGGCGTGGTGGTGAACAACGGCATCGTGCTCATCGACTATGTCAACCGCCTGCGCAATCAGGGCATGGCGCGCCGGGAGGCCATCCTGTTCGCCTCCGACCGCCGCTTCCGCCCCATCATGATGACCGCGCTGACCACCATTTTCGGGATGATCCCGCTGATCATGGGCGGCCGTAGTAGCCTGGGTATCAGCTACACCAGCTTCGGCATGACGCTCATCGGCGGCATGACCACCGCCACGCTGATGACGCTGTTGGTGGTGCCGGTGTTCTACACGCTGTTCGACGATGCGCGGGAGTCGTTCGGCTGGGCGGTGCGGCGGGTGCTGACGCGCGGCAAGAAGCCGATGACGGCCGCGACGGCGGCGGTGGTCCCAGGGCCCATGGGGACGCGGGCACCCTAGAGGCCCGGCCGGGCCTCTAGACCTCCATTCTGCGCGACCCGAGAGCTTTCATCCGGCTGTCATGCTGCGTTCATCTCCGGCACGTAGCTTTGCCTGATGAGATCTGGACGATACCGCGTATGCCGGTTTCTGGCCGTTGGGGCCGCGCTGGCCATGAGCGCAGGGGTTCTCCCGGCGGCTGTATCGGTCTATCTCTCGCCCGAGGGACTTGCCCGACGCTCCCCCCTGATCGTGGAGGGCGTGGTCCAGCGCACCGCATCCGGTCTGGATCCCGAGACCGGCGAGCTGGCCACGTACATCACCCTCCAGGTCGACCATGTACATCGAGGACCCGCCCAACTGAGGCAGGTCGTTCTCAGGGAGCTCGGCGGGGAGATGAACGGACTCGCGAACGACGTCGATGCCGTTCCAATCTATGAGCCTGGAGAGCGGGTCCTGGTGTTTCTCGAGCCCGGGCCGCGACGGGCGTTGCGCACAACGGGGATGTTCTTCGGGAAGTTCCTGCTGGAGGACGAGCCGATGGGGGGAAGCCGGGCGCTGCGGGATCTCTCGGGCCAGGGGAGGATTTTCCTCCAGCCCACGGCAACGCAGGTGGAGGAGTTTCCGGCCGGCGACATCGCGGCGGTGGTGGCCACGGTTCCTCGCCAGCGTCAGCCGGGACGCTCGCCGGCCTGGACTGCATTCCCCGAGGAATGGGATCGGCTGCAATGGCACGGCGTCCAGGTCCAGGCGAGCCCTGATGCTCCTGTTCAGGAGTTCCAGCCGTTGAGCACCGTGAATCCCGCACGATGGTATCAATGGGACAGCGACCTACCCGTTGCCATCGACGTGGAGACGGCGGGGAACCCCCTCGGCGACGCACCGGCCGCTGTCGCCGAGATCGTCCGCGCGCTGGAGGTATGGACGCAGGCACCGGATTCGCGCATCTTCCTGCAGCTCGGGAACGGGAATGCGGACTTCGTCGCCACACATGCCAGCAGCCCGGGTAGCGCGAGCCCCGGCGCCAATATCGTCCTGTTTGATGATCCGTATGATGATATCGCGGACCCGAGCGGTTGCGGCGGCGTCCTGGCGGTGGGCGGTTACTGGAGGATGAGCAGTCCGCAGAAGATGGTCAACAACGTCCTCTTCAAGCCCGAAACGTCGCTGTATGTCATCTTCAACAACGCTTTCGAGTGCTTCCTGGGAACTCCCGACAACCTGGCGGAAGTGGCCACGCACGAGCTGGGACACGGCATCGGCTTCGGGCATTCCACCGTGCCCGATGCGATCATGCGGGGCAATGCCTACGGGAACCGCGGCCCGCGCCTCGGCGATGACGATCATGACCTGGCCCATTGCCATTACCCGCATACGTTCGACGTGATCGCGCCGGACGGTGGGGAGATCCTCGCGCCTGCATCCGTCCAGCAGATCGTCTGGACCGCCACCGGCGAGCAAGGCCCCAATCCGGGCTGGGTGGACATCGAGCTCTCCCTGGACGACGGGGGGAGCTGGTCGGTCCTCTCCGCGGGCGAGCCCAATGACGGCAGCATGTCCTGGACGGTTCCTGGCGTCACCAGCGCAGCCGCACGAGTCCGTGTGATTCGCCACAACCTCGTGATCCCGACGCCGGCACCGTATCCCGGCGCCTGCAGTCAGGCCGTCTCCGACGCGGCCTTCGTCATCGGAAGCGTCGCGGCCCCTGTGGCGGGGACTGTCCCCGATGGCGCATCAAGCCAGCCGCTGGAGATCGTCCCGGCCGCCGCCGGAGATCTGACGGTCACCTGGGGCGCGTCGTGCAGCGGGCAGGAGGACGGATACGCGCTCTACGAGGGTTCTCTGCAGTCACTCTGGTCCGGCGTCTGGGATCCTCTGCCGATCCGTTGTGGCGCAGCCATGACGCGCACCGAGACGCTGACGCCGGCCGCGGGATCGCGCTACTACCTGGTGGCTCCCCTTGCCGGGGTCAGCGAAGGTGGGCTGGGCCTCAGCTCCGCCGGAACGCCGCGACCCGCCCCGACGGCAACCTGCCAGGCACTCGAGACAGCCGTCTGTCCCTGACATTCGGCCGCTGGCCGCACCTGCTCGTCACGATCCAGGCTCTCACGGCGTCACCTCGACGGTGAAATCGAAGATATTCCCGTTCAGCGGCCCCAGGGGATTCGAGGCGCCATCAAGCAGGCCGTACTCGACCGTGAACATGTGGATGCCGAGGACCGCCGTGCCGTCCACCACGATCTGGAAGTCCACGAGGAACTCGGTGGCCGAGATTCTCGTGACGGCGAGCGTGGTGTACGTGAACCCCGTCGGCATGCCGATCTGCGTCTCCGTGAAGAACGCAGCCTGATCCAGGACGGCCGAGTCGCCGGTGAAGATCCGCGAGCTTGCGACCCCGGTGTTGCGCGGGATCGTGAAGTCCACCGGCGTGAACGTCACCGTGATGGAGTCGTTGGCGTTGCCGCCGGCATCGTCGGTGACCGAGGCGACGATCACGTTCGGCCCCGCGACCAGCGGAACCGAGGCGCTGAACGTCCCGGCCACCACGGCGGCGGGAATCCCGTTCACGGTCACCGTCAGCGGCGCCACGCCTGATACGGTGCCCGAGACGAGGATCGGTGTCGAGGTCACGGTTGCCGCATCCGCAGGACTCGTGATCTGGATCTGCGCCACGACGCCCACCGGCAGCGTGAAGCCGAGGACGTTGGTCTGCATGTGGACCAGATACGAGACCTCGGTCTCGATGGGGAAGTTGGCTCCGGCTGGAAGACCACCATCGTACAGCGCCGTCTCGAACGCACCGCTGATGCCGTCGAACCGCTGGATGGCGCTGACCTGCGAATCGTTCCCGATGAGCGCCAGCAGGCCGAAGGCATCCAGGGCGGCGGGTGGATTGGGAACCGTCAGCGTATTCACGCCGGCCAGCAGGTCCACGGTGGTGGCAACAGCCGGCCCGCCCGCCATGCGCGCGCTCGCCGGCGCCGTGGCCACGAGGATCAGGCCGTCCAGACCCGCCAGGGGGAAGTTCGTGCCCTGGAATCCCCCCCCCAGGCGACTGGCGGTCTCGAACAGACCCGTCAAGGGATCCAGCCGCTGCACCTCCTGCGCATCCGGACCCAGGAAATCGAGCAGATCGATGGCCCCGAGCGGATTGGCCGGATCGAGGCGCAGACCGACCATGTTGAAGCCGGCGTCCAGCTGGAGATCTTGTGCCAGCAGCGTGGAGTCGCGCGTCACCGTGAACGTGATGATCGCGCCCGTGGTGCCGTCGAGGTTCGTGGCGAAGATGTCGAAGGGGTTCGCCCCCTCAACCAGGGTCACGGTGATCCAGAACTCTCCGGTGGTCTCGTCGAACACGATGACGGCAGTGGGATCGTCGGTGGAGACGCCCGTGGCGCCCACCGGGGCAAAGCCATGGAGCATCACGGTGTCCAGATCGGTGAGGAACTCCACCCCGGCCCCGGCGCCGCCGTTGCCAGTGATCACAGGCGCCAGGGGCGGGCGCGATGCCAGGAGCGCATCCACGGCCCATGCGGTGCGGAACGGATCGTCCTCGAAGCCTCCGTTCACCGCCTGCGCTGCCTCGAGGAACGCGATGGCGTTGGGCGCGACGAGGATCGGGTTCCCCATGACCTCGGCAAGGGTCCGGATGGCCACCGCCGTGTCGAACGTGTTGGCAGTGCCCGAGTCCGCGAATCCGCTGAGCGGGATCTGGCGCGATAGCACGAACGGGGTCACATCCAGATCCAGGGCGACCCCGGAGAGAGCACGGGCGGCCCAGTAGCTGAAATAGAGGGCACTGGCCTCGTCGTTGGGAAGGAACCCCCAACCTCCATCCGAGTTGGGCGCCGACAGGAGAAAGGCCGCCGCCCCGGTGAGCGAGGTGGTGTCATCGGTCGGTGTGAAGTAGTCGATCTCGAACGAGACCGTCGCCCCGGCCGGGGATGAGAACTGGAAGAAGTTTGTTCCCGGGACCACGGGCTGTCCAGCATCCGGCAAGCGAACCAACGTATTCGGCAGCGTGATCAGAAAGCCCGGGTCGGAGGGGATCGGTTCCCGTCCCTCGACAATACGCAACTCCACGGATCCGGTGATCTCGGTGATCAGAACATCAATGACGGTGGCATCGGCCGGAATTCCCAGCGTCACCGTGCGGGAGGTGCCGGCAGGAATGGACAGATTGGAGACGGCACGGCCCACGGGGACGCCCGCCGCCCGCAGCGCGACCAGGGCCATGCCCGTATCCAGGACATTGCTGGCGAAGCCGGCCTCACTCCCGAAGCCCCCATCAGCGTTCTGGCCGGCGCGGAGCTCGTCCGCCTCGCCGGGAGGACCTTGCACCAGCAGGCGCCTGGCACGCTCCTCCGTCGTGTTCACCACTCCCTGGGTGACAAACACCTGCGCTGCCGAGAACACCACGGAAGAGGCGGGAACGTTCCTCAGGAGTTCCGCCACCCGGGCTGTCGTCTGGAAGTTGGTAGCAAACGGACTCACCGGCTGATAGGACCCATCCCCCAGCTGCTGGGACGCGAGATAGGCGAGAGCGTCCGCCACATCCGGATCGACAGGCTGGTTCGCCCGTACCGAGGGACTGGCCGCGGCCAGAAGAGCCACGGCGAGCACCATCGCTGCATGACGGACCCGGGTCATCGTGTGCCGCCTCCGCCCTGTGGTCTCGCCATCAGCAGGACCATGATGACGACCAACTCCAGGGCAAGAACCGCGGACATCGCCGGCGCGAGTCCGGCCGGCGCCTCGCTGTTCAGCCACGCGACCGCCGACAGCCCGCCGCCCACGGCCAGCAGCAGGAGCACCACGGGCAAGGCCACCAACGCGCCCACGAGCTGCGGTCGCTTCCGTCGGAGGATGATGCCGAAGACGGTCATCATCGCGTGGAAGTTCATCGCCCCGATGCCCAGCGCCGCCCGGCGCAACACGTCTCCGGGCAAGGCGAGAAAGCCCAGCACCGCAAGGACCACCTGGAGGAACAGGAGCACCAGCGCGCTGCGTCCCGAGATCAGCCCCGCCCTCCGGGATATCTCGAGCCCGAGGGGAAAGAAGATGCCCCCGGCGAGCGCCGGCATCACCAGCTCCCTGTCCTCCCTAGCCAATGGCACCGTCCCATACCTCCCGAAGGCGTGGCGCAAAGCGCAGCGCAGAAGCCCGGTCGATCCCCCCGAAGGAACCAGGAGGTGATGGCCTCGACCCGAGAATTCGTGCGAGAGCAACGATGATCTCGGTCAATATGATGGAATAGAACGCGAACGCGAGAGCCCCCACGACGAATCCCAGGAAGCCACCGAAGAAGATGCCCAGAATCGCGATCAGGATCCCTCCGCCGAGAACAATCCAGGCGAGCATGTCGATCATCAGGTCCGCATCTTCCGGTGGCAGGCCGGAATCGCGGATCTTGTCGGCAGCGCTGAAGTAGGAGTAGACACCGAGAGCGATGGCGGCTATGGCGGCCAGGACGCCCACCAGTGGGCCGGCGACGATCCCGATCCCTGTCAGGATGGCCGCCAGGAGAAACGCGATGGCCGGACAGTCCAGGAGGGATGCCAGCCCGCCGCTGAACACGCCCAGTGAGCCGCTGATCAGGTAGGCGGCGGATCCGGTGGCGAGATCCTGCTCGATCCATCCTGCCACCTGGGTTCCCGCGAACAGGATGGGCGTCTTCGGGATGACAACCTCCCGTCCGGACGCGATCGCGCTGTTCACCGAGTTGATCACTATTCCGTCGTGCATCAGCAACGGGACGAGGGCGCCCGAATTCGTGCTGTCGATCCGGTAGATGGGGATCCCCTCCTGGTTGGCCTGCTGGAGGATACGCATGGTCGACGTGGCGGTGACAGGCTCGGTGTCCGTGGACAGGACGGCCTCGGGGACTCCCGCCTCCAGCTCGGAACCCACCTGCCCCTGGAGGAGGGCCACCCCCACCTCGGTCTGAGCGTCACCGTCCCGGGCGAGCACGTAGCCGAAGTCATTGGGGATATCCATGGTGGCGCCGGCGTTGGAGACGGAGACCGGCGAACCGAACAACGTCTCCACGGCCAGGGCGCTGAAGAAAAGGCCCGAGGACGGCAACCGCTGGCAGATGACCCGCTTCCCGGCGGCAATGCGCCCGCCCCGCGCGTCGCGCTCGAAGAACCATCCCAGGATGCCGGACTGGAGCACCAGACCCAGGGAGGTGTCCCGGTTCAGCGTCGCCGCCAGCCCCGCGTCGGAGCCGGCCAGGTTCAGCGTGTCCGCGCCGCTCCGCACCCGCGTCAACTGCTCCCCGGAGATCGCCTCGATATCGATGCCCACGGCGTAGTACTCACCAGCGGTCACATCCGCGGGGAAGCTCCGGGAGCCGGTGGTCGGGTCGTTGAACACAAGCACGAACTTCTGGGCCGTGCCGATTCCGACCGATCCGCCGGTGGCGAGGACCTGATCGCCGACCTTGACCTCCGGTACGACGTTGATGCTCGCCGGAATGCTGGTGGGGAAGTCCTGGACCGGTGAACCGGCCGGGGGCAGCAGCGCGACGAGGGCATCCTCATCCACGCCGGTTGCGGGAGGATAGGAGAACGAGATCTCATTGCCCACCAGTTCGGGAAGCGACCGGGTTACCGAGAAGATGGTGAATCCGAACTCGTCCTCGGCGCGGAAGGTGAGCTTGTGACGCATGGCATCGGGGATCTCGGTGAACGGATCCGTCGACGCCACCACCGTGAACGGGACGGTTCCCGCCAGGAACGGACTCTCCTCGGTGACGATGGAGACTTCGCCCTCCAGATCGGGCAAGTTGAACCCAGGCATCGTTGTGGCGAAGAAGCTCGTCGTGTCGATGATGTGCTGGTTGATGACGATCTCCAGCGCCGTGGTGTCCATGGAGGTGATGGATCCGGTCACCGGATCCACGGTCGCTGTGTTCTGCACGTCGGTGATCACCGTGTCGTCAAACGGCACGGTGGCGCTTATATCGACGGGCTCGACCAGGTTGTGCCGCTTGAACGCCGCGTCCATGTCCACCCACGTGTCGCCTGTGACATGGACCACCCCGCGGGACGGGATCATGTCGACGAAGGCCCGCACCCAGACGCGCTCCAGGCGTAGCCGATCGTTGTTGAAGATGACCCCGGGGATTCCCCCGGTGGCGGCCACGGAGCCGGCCACCTCCAGCGTATCGGCGCCACCGAGCCAGCTCTTGGCGTCCTCCTCCGGAATGTCCAGGGTCCCCCTCTGGTAACGCGCCGAGATACCCGAGACCCGCAGCAAGGCGACGAGAAGCGACGCGGTGTCCCAGTCGTTGCAGGAGAGCGTGGCGCGGCAGTGATCCGCGCCCTGGAGGCTCCCCTCCACCGCGGCAAAGTCGACGTTGTTGCGGACCCAGTTGAAGATCTTCACCGGGTTGTGATCCAGGGAGGCAGCCAGGTCCTGGATCTCCTGGGTGAACTTGACTTCCACCGTCTCGGCAAGGTCCGCCCCGGTGGGTGGAGCGTCCAGATCCACCGTCGTTGCAGGCGACGCGCCCCAGAGCCGCTCCCTGAGCCCTGCGGCCGTCGTTGCCGGCTCGATGGGCTCCTCGACGACATGCACCTCGAACGGCAACTGCTCGCGCCCCTGGTTGCGCACCGGCCGGTCGGGAAGCCGCGCCTCGACCCAGTCCCGGGCCTCCCGGACGCTCCTCAGGGCGGCCGGCGTGGCAGGCCTCGCGGTCAGGGTCACCGCCCGGCTCACGAGCTGATCCAGAGTCCGGAAGTCCTTCTGGAAGCTGCGCCACTGCTCCCGCAGGCGCTGCTGGGTTTCGCTTGTTTCGGGGCCGCTCCATAGCTCGAAGAGGCGTGAGAACTCCGCGTCGATGGAGTCACGGCTCTCCTCGAGCTCCATGAGGAGAGCGGCGAGGGCATTGCGCTGCGCGGTGAATTCGGATCCGGTCTGGAGCGCCTCGTAGATCTCCTGGAGAAGGGCCGCAAGGGATTCGAGGCGGGCGTCGAAGCCCGGAGCCATGAGATGCGCCACGTACTCCCGACCCTCCGGGACCCCGTAGGCGTGGCGACGGAGCTGGGCCCGCACCCAGCCGGGAATCTCCAGTTCGTCCGCATGGCGAAGAAGATAGCGCTCCGGATGAGTCCTGGCCTCGTTTCCCTCCACGGCGGCCACCACGGGCCACGAGGCGATGATCATTGCCAGCGAAAGGCTCGCCGACACGAACCAGCGACCGACACGCCAGAGATCATGCATTTCCCAAGTCTCCCCGCTCTAGGCGCAAGGTATGACCCGTTGGACCAACAGGAAGTCAGCCCCCCAACTGCCCGCGTTGGGCAGCAGCGAGCGATTCACGAAGTAGAGGACCCCACCCAGCGCAGGCAGCGCGGGATCCGACAGCATCGGCGTGGAGGTGGTGAACGTGGTGCAGTTCACCGAGAAGTCCGGCGCCTCCGATCGCGCCACCTCGTAGAGCGTCGTCCTTGCCTGATCGATCCAGGAGTACTCGTCGCGATCGACCGGGTTGAAGAAGCCTGAACCGGGCCCCGTCTCATCGATCAGGCCCGCTCCGGGCTCTCCGGGGCACTGGTTGTCCAGACCGTCATTGACCTCCGGTGCCCCCGGCGCCGTGTCCGGATTGTCGTCGTCACAGTCCGGTGTCGCACCGTTCAGGCAGGCCGCCACGCCGGGAAACCCGAAGCCGTCGCCATCCACATCCAGACAGGCCCCATCCACGGACACCGCCAGGAATCCGAGAGCCACCGGAAAGGTCATCGGCGGCTCCTGATTGTCCGCCAGGATGACGTCCGAGAGGTTGACCCGCACGCCGCCGGCGGAGATCGCCTCGACCTCGATGAGCGCGACCGCGCCGGTCCCCGTCGGAGGCGCCTGGATGCCGATGGTCCCATAGGCGAACGCCACCTCTCCGAGGATGTTGTCGATGCTGTCCGTCCCCACGGGCATCCTACCGGTCGACGTCAGGAGCCACGCAGGGTCCTCGCAGACGGCGACCCCGCGGACGGTGGTGCACAGAGCATCACCGCCCAGGGGGGTGAACGGCAGCACGGCGCCGCGAAACGCCTCGTTCGGGTTGAACAGATCCACGCTGCTGCCGTACGTCAGCGTCATCTGGAAGGCGGCTAGCCCGGGTGCCGGGACGCCTGCAACCTCCACTGCGACCAGCACCTTCTCCCCACTGGTCAGCGTGAGGTTGTCGGGCTGGAAGCGCAACTCCACCGGTTGGGCCTGCGCCAGGCCGCCGCCGAGCAGCAGCCCCAGCAGGGCCACGCCGGCCGGCCGCCGGCGCCAGCCGGAAAACCGCGCCCGGGGTTGCGCCGCCCCGCTCATGGCGAAGCGCCCTCCACGGTGATCGAGAGCCCCTCGAGCTGGACAGGGTACAGCCCGGGGGGCTCCCGGTTATCCGCGAGAAGAGCCTCCGACAGGTTCAGGGCCGTCGTCCCCGGCTTCTTCGCCACCACCTCCAGAAGGGCGAGCGTTCCGTCACCCACCGGAAGCGGCTGCCGTCCGCGGGTGCCGAACGCGATCTTGACGATGCCCCGGTTTGCGTCGATGCGGTCCGTGCCCACGGGTTGCCGCCCCGTCGCGTCGAGAAGCCACGCCGGGTCCTTGCAGGTGACCGTGCCGCGCACGGCGGCACACAGCCGGGAGCTCCCCAGGGGCATGAAGGCGGGGATGTTGCCCCGGAACCGCTCGTTCGGGTTGCGAACCTCCAGCACCTCCGGGTCGAACCGGACGGTGATCTGGAACGCCGCAACACCCGGCTCGGGCACCCCCGTCACCTGGACGGCCACCAGCGCGGTCTCGCCCGGGGCCAGCTCCTGGACGTCGGTCGAGAAGCGGACCACCGTCGCCTCGGTCTCGCCGGCGCCTCCCGGCCCGCCGAACGCCAGCAGCAGCGCCAGGAAGAGCCATCCGATCCTTGTTCCGTTCATGTCCATCTCAGGTCGCGCC
>CBDVAL010000105.1:0-11502 GCA_965371955.1 uncultured bacterium
GGCCTGCAACTCGATCTCCCGGATGACCACCCCGTCGCGCGCGCGGATCAGGCGCAGGAAGCCGTCGCATCCGGCGGACGCCACGGCGTCGCCCTCGTCGTCCGGGATGACGGCCGAGGTGCCGTAGACGTAACTGCCGGTCTCCACCTTCCAGGCCAGGGAACCGTCATCCAGGGCGAGGGCGTAGAGGTAGTTGTCGTTGGAGCCGAAGATCACGCGGTCCGCTGCGAAGTTCGCCGACGAGACGACGGCGGCACCCGCCTGGAAGGTCCAGCGCTGCTCACCGGTGCGTGTATCCACGGCATAGAAAGCACCGCTCTCGTCACCGTAGTACACCGTCCTCCGGTAGACGGCCGGTGAGGACTTGATGGCATCCGATGCCTTGTGCTTCCAGACCATCTTGCCGGTGGTCAGCTCCAGGGCGTAGAGGTGGCCGTCCAGGGAGGCCACATACACCCTGCCGGAGTCGATGGCTGCGGTGGACTCGATGCCGTCGCCGGCCTGGAACGTCCACAGCGGCTCCAGATGCTGCGGCAGGTTGCCGCCGGCACGGCCGGTGAGCTGCGGGTCGCCGCGGAACATGGGCCAGGCCTTGCCCCCTTCGTCGGAGGCGATGGCGGGCCAGGCCGCCAGCAGGAGGATGGCCACCATTTTAGTACGCCGATTCATAGAGCTTCCGTAGGTCGTTCTGGTCCACGGGGCGGGGGTTGTGTCGGGCGGTCCACTGCTCATCGGCCTCTCTGGCCAGGTCGGCGAGCGCGCTGCGCGGCACGCCCACATCCTGCAGCCGCTCCGGCAGGTTCGCCACCGAGCGCAACGCCTCCACTCGTGCCGCCAGATCGGCCCCACCGGATCCGGACGTGGACGCCTGCAACAGCTCCTGGGAGCGGGCGCCGGTGGCCGGCTCGTTGAAGCGGATGACATGGGGGAGCATGAGAAGCACCGCGGCCCCGTGTGCCACATCGAAGCGCGAGGTCAGCGGGTTGGCGCAGGCGTGCGCCGCGCCCAGCATGGACAGCTCGATGGCCATCCCGGCCAGGTAGGCTCCGTAGAGCATCCGGCCGCGTATCTCGTGATCCGCGGATGGCCGCAGCGACCCCTCGAAGCTCCCCTCCAGGAGCGACCACGCGGTGCGCGCATGTGCCCGGGAACGATCATCGGCGCTGCGGGTCATGTAGCTCTCCACGGCATGGGACAGGGCATCCACCCCGGATAGCGCCGCGGCGCTTGCCGGTGTGCTGGCGGTGACCTCCGGGTCCAGGATGGCGCTGCGAAACAGCGCCTTGGGATCCCCGCAGGCCATCTTGCGCCGCGTCCCCTCCTGTTCGATGAGGGCGTAGGACTGTGCCTCGCTGCCGGTGCCGGAGGTGGTGGGCACCCCGATGCCGGGCAGCATGGGCCGGGAGGCTTTGCCGCTACCCCAGTAGTCCTGCATGCCGCCGCCGTTGGTGAGCAGGAAGTTGATCCCCTTGGCGACGTCCATGGCGCTCCCGCCACCCAGGCCGATGATGCAGTCCGGGGGATTCCTGCGGGCGAACTCCAGGCCGCGGTCCACATGATGCTCGCCCGGGTTCTGCTCCACCTCGTCGAAGATGCTCACCCGGATCCGTTCCTGTTCCAGGCAGGCCTGAGCCCGCTCCACGTGTCCTGCGGTGCGCACGCCGGGGTCGGTGACCAGCAGGACCCGGGTGGCCCCCAGGTCTCTTGCCAGCGCGCCCAGCCGGCTCAGGGCGCCGGTGCCGAACACCACCTGGTTCACGTGGTCCAGGACGGCGAACTGACCCGCAGGCGGCAGCAGGGTCCAGCCGGGATCCTGCAGCGATTCCCTGGAAACGATGAATTCGTCGACGATCATCCCGTGCGCTCCGCGCCGGCGCAGCGCCGGCAGCCTCCGCGCCGCCGTGAAGCGAGTGCCGCGGGGCGCTGCCGGGGCGGTCACCGATGGGTTGGTGTTTCCAAGATACCATTGATACAGGGGCAAAGTCCCGGCCCCCAGCAGGGCCTAACCCCTTTTTTTACAGCATGTTTACAGTTGGAGAGAACGCGGCTCCGAGCGCGGCTGCGCTGCTGGGAGCGGACTACTGGCCCTTCTTGCCCTTGCCCTTGTCTTTGCCCTTGCCGTTGTCCTTGCCCGGGTGAGAGGGCTTTGCCTTGGAGCTTGCGCCGGGTCCCTTGCGGTGGGCGACCTCGGCGAACACCGATCTCCCGCCCGAGACACCCACGGCCAGGTCGTACGCGGAGATGCCGAGGACCCGGTGGCCGATCTGGATCTCCACCCAGGCGCCGATGTCACGGTCGGACAGGTGCAGGGATCCGGAGCGCTTCTTCCAGTGTCCCCAGGCCTTTCCGTACGGTGGACCGGGATCCCTGTGGACGCCGCGAAACAGGACATCCAGCGACACCCCCAGCTTGACGAAGATAGCCTCCCAGCTGTGTCCGTTGGCACGCTTGCCCACGACGTAGTGCAGGGAACGTCCCGATGCGCTCGCCAGGAACAGGGCAATAGGGAGATCCGCCCTCACATGGTGCAGGTGGGGCAGAGTCCGTTCGATGGTGTCGCGATCCTTGCCGTAGCTTTGCACGGCAAGGCCCAGGAAGACTTCGTGGTCATCGGATGCGTGACTTGCGCTGAACAGGAACTCGAACGAGGAGGAGGCCATGGCGCTGGTGGCTGTTCCGACGAGGAGCATCAGCAATACCGAGATCAGCCAGCGGGAAGATGTATGTCGCATACCGGGCATTCTCCTCTTACCCCCGGAACCAACATAGGCCGGTACTCAGGCCCCGACAAGCTGCCGCGCGTTCAGCTTCCGTACGCGCTCGATAACGTGCCCGTGCCAAGAGAAAAGGGCTGCCGGCAGGCGCGGAAAGCTACTCCGGTGAGAAGCCGAAGGTGTCGCGGAAGCGCTGGTCGAACTCGTCCCGGTGGAAGCGATGGTTCTGCGTGCCGGTTCGCTCCACGTTGTACGCCCCGACCAGGGCAGCGATGCGGCCGGAGCACTCCCAGTCCATGCCCTTCTCGATACCGTAGAGCAGGCCGGCGCGATAGGCATCGCCGCAGCCGGTGGGGTCGGTGACACGCTGCGGCGTCGCGATGGGGATCTCGAACGCTTTCTTGCGCGTGTGCAGGGTGGAGCCTTCCTTTCCCCGGGTCACCACGATGGCTTCCAGGTGTTGCATTAGGTCACTGAGGGAACGGCCCGTCTTCTCCTGCACCAGGTGAGATTCATACTCGTTGACGGTCATCCAGGTGGCCTGCTCCACGAAGCTCATCAATTCTTTGCCGTCGAATAGCGGGATGGCCTGGCCGGGATCGAAGAAGAAGCGGATCCCGGCCTGCGCGAACTGGGCCGCATGTTCCATCATCCCCCGCTTGCCGTCGGGAGAGACAGTGCCCACCGTGACGCCGCTGGCATCGCTGACCTTCACGACATGCGAATCGTTCATGGCTCCGGGGTGGAACACGGTGATCTGGTTGTTATCCAGATCCGTGGTGATGTAGGCCTGGGCGGTATACGCCTCCTCGATCACCCGGGCGTGCGTGCCGGGGATCTCGTTGTTCTCCATCCACCGGGCGTAAGGGGCGAAGTCGGAGCCCACGGTCCCCAGGGGAAGGGGATCTCCGCCGAGGAGCCTCAGGTTATAGGCTATGTTCCCGGCGCAACCGCCGAAGTCGCGGCGCAGCTCGTCCACATTGAACGCCACGTTCAGGTTCGCGACCTGGTCGGGCAGGATGTGATCCTGGAACCGGCCCCGGAACGTCATGATGTTGTCGTAGGCGAACGAGCCACAGATGAGCGCTGACATGGGAACCTCCTGCGAGCATGCCCGTGGGGGCGCTGCAAGCGGACATAAGATACCATTCTCGCTCCCTGTCTGCACTAGCGCGGCCGGGATGCGGATCCACGAATATGCCTGAGTGTCTCGAGACACAGCGCCTGTTGCTGCGCCCTTTCAAGGACGCCGACGCTGCTGCTGCGTTCGAATGGTGTGGACACCGTGAGGCCATGCGCTACTCTCCCAATGGTCCGGACCGGTCAGTGGCGCGCACGCGAGTGCGCCTGCAGCGCTACCAGGACCACCAGCGTGCGCACGGCTTCAGCAAGTGGATGGTTCTGGATCGTGCGTCCGGATGCCCCATCGGCGACGCCGGGCTCATGCACCTGCCGGGGACCGGGGAGATCGAGCTGGGATACCGGATTGCCCCGGCCTGGTGGGGCCGAGGACTGGCCACCGAGGCGGGAGAGGCCTGGCTATGCCATGGGCTGGAGGCGCTGCGCCTACCTCGCATCATCGCCTTTACACACCCGGACAATGCGGCATCGCTGCGTGTCCTCGAGAAGCTGGACTTCGCCTTCCAGCGCATGGATGAGATGGCGGGCATGCACGCGCGGGTGTACTCCTTCCGCAATCCCCTGCGCCACCGCCCACCCACCGCCGAGGTGCTGGACACCTCGCGGCTGCATCTGCGCGAGATGGGCATGGGCGATCTGGACTTCATGGCGTCCCTGCTGGCGCATCCGGAGGTGATGCGCTACTACCCGGCGTGTTGCTCGCGTGAGGAATCCGAGAACTGGGTGCGGCGGCAGCAGTACCACTACGCCCGTGATGGCTTCGGCTTCTGGCTGGCCGTCGAGAAGGCTACGGGCCGCCCGGTAGGCCAGGCCGGCGTGCTCTTGCATGAGGTGGATGGCAAGTCGGAGGTCGGCCTGGGCTACATGCTGGACCGGCCGTTCTGGGGATGTGGCCTTGCCACCGAGGCGGCCGCGGCCAGCCTCGAATACGGGTTTGACATCCTGGGCCAACCCAAGCTGTTGTGCCTGGTGCGGCCGGAGAACGAGCCTTCACGGGCTGTGGCGCTGCGACTGGGCATGACGGTGCAGGGCGTCACGCAATATGCCGGCTTCACGCACCTGATCTTCGCCCTCAGCCGCGCCGAGCACCAGCGACTCCGATCACCGGGCCCGGGCGCCTAGGACCTCGTCCGCCACCCACACAGGGCTTCGGCCGCGAGGCTCTTGCCTTCCTGCTGGAGTCCGGGGACGAGGGCACCGTTCATATCGATCAAGTTCTTGAATACAATCAAGATTTGCACTACCTGCGGGATGCTCTGCTCTACAAACTCACGCTGGAAGCTCAGCAGCGCGTCGAGGCTAGTTCTCTGTCCAAGCGCGAGCTCATCCGGCGCCTTGGAACCTCTGCCACGCAGTTTTGCCGCCTTCTTGACCAAACGAACTACAGGAAATCCCTTGGTCAGCTCCTGTCGCTCCTTTACATCCTCGATTGCGACGTTGACCTTGTCGTGCGAGCCAAGACTGCCTGAAACCCACGGGCCACTTAGCGCCAAGTTTGAACCGCAACCATCTCACCGTCATGGTCATGCTCCCTTGCGCGACCCGAACGGGTCCTCCAGTGATGGGCTCTGCGGTGTCAGAAGCTCGCCGCCGTCCGCGGTGATCAGCAGTTCGTCCTCCAGGCGGATGCCGAACTCTCCGGGCAGGTAGATCCCCGGCTCGTCGCTGAAGGTCATCCCCGGAGACAGGGCAAGAGCGTTGCCCCGCACCAGGTACGGCCACTCGTGTCCGTCCATGCCGATACCGTGTCCCACGCGGTGGGTGAAGTACCTGTAACCGGGGCCGTAGCCCGCGTCGACGATCACCTTGCGAGCCGCCGCGTCCACGGCCTGGCATTGCGCCCCCGGCCGTGCTGCCTGCAATGCCCGGGTCTGGGCGCGCAGCTCGATGTCGAACACCTTCCTCATCTTGTCTGTCGGTTTGCCGAGCACGAACGTACGGCTGATGTCGGAGTGGTAGTCCTGCACGCTGCAACCGCCGTCGATGAGGATGATGGTTCCCTCGCGCACTATCTGGGGCTTGACCGAACCGTGGGGTAACGCGGAGTCAGGTCCCACCAGGACCAGCGCTCCGCCGGGGTAGCCCATCCGCTGATGGGCGCCGGCGATGAGTTGGTTCACGTCCTCGCGGGACATCCCCTCTTCCAGGGAGCGATACGTTGCCTCGAACGCCTTCAACGTGACCGCCGAGGCGATGCGCATCAGCTCGATCTCATGCGCGTCCTTGATGGCGCGGCAACCGGCCGTCACCGGCGTGGCGCTGGTGAGCGTCAGCGCCGGAGCCTTGCGGGCGATGCCGTCGCTGAACACGAAGCGCACGGTCTCCTCCACACCCAGGGTGCCCGCGGCCAGTCCGCGTTTCTTGAGGCCGTCCGCCACCAGGAGGTACGGGCTCTCGTTCTCCTGCCAGGCCAGGACATCCGTGGTGGAGTCCAGGGGACCATCGGCCATCTGCTCGCGGGCGCGATCCTCCTCGAAGGCCGGAGTCACCACGAAGGGTGTCCCCCGGGCCGGCAGCACCACCGCCAGCAGCCGCTCGCTCAGTCCCCAGCGGATGCCGGTGAAGTAGCGCAACGACGTGCCGCCGGTGAGCAGCAGCGCGTCCACGCCGTGGGTGGCCATGAGCCGCACCGCCTTGCGCATCCGGACGGTCCGCTCGGCGGCGCTGATCGGCCGGGGCTCGGGCTCCAGGGGCGCCAGCGCGGCAATGGCCGGAGGCAGCTTGACGGCGGTGGCGGCAGGGTTCTCCGCCGGGCCCGGGGCGCCCAGCGCGGCTCCACCCACGGCCAGCGTGGACAGGCCTAAGAACTTGCGGCGTGTGGTCATTGGAGGCCTCCCGAATAGGGAAAGGGGTCAGACCCGTAGGTTGATAGTACTAGGAAGATCCCTCCGCGAGTGCTTGTCCTGAACGACAGGGGGTCAGACCCCAACCATTTACTCCGGTGACACCTGATGCAGCGTTGTTCCGCTCGGTGGGGGGGCGGGGTTGGGTTTGTACAGCATCACCATGCAACCACCCAGCGCCGCCAGGGCGATTCCCATGACGAACTGCCAGCGCAGGCTTGCCAGTCCTCCGGCAGGGGGGTGGATGGACAGCGCCACCACGGCATTCACGATGGGTGCGCCGGCGAAGATGATGGACATCACCACGCTGGGGGTGCCCCGGGCGCCGAACGCCAGCAGCACCCCGAACGCCCCGGCGGCGCCCACGATGCCGGCGACCAGCGACCAGGCCATGCCCCGGGCCGGGAAGGTCCACGACGCTCCGCGCAGCAGCAGCAGGGCCAGCGGGGCCAGCACTGCCGTGATGAAGTACGCTACTCCCACGAGCAGGAAGGCCTTGTAGCGCCCATTCACGGGGTCGCCCATGGACATCTGGCCGGTGTGAAGAAAGATTCCGTAAAGGCCCCAGGCCAGCACGGTCATCAGGGAGTATGCGAGCCATGCCATCCCAGGTCCCGAAACACTGCCGCTTGCCGCCATGCCGATCCTCCTGCCGCGCCTCCAAGGCCACGAGTCGGGGGAACCTTACCACGAGACCGAAATTTCCCCCAAGTCCGTAAGCATGTTGGAGATGTGTGTCCTGAAGGGAAGCTCTATTGGCTACAGATCGCAGGGGAGGCTTGAGAAGGAAAAGCCGCGCGGTGGGACCCTACTGTGCAGGGTGCGTAGAGAAGTCAGCGTTTCTACCGCTACCACCCACACTCACCGGGACGATCCCGTCGAGGGCACATCTGCCGGAGCGTCACGAACCTCGAGCCCGATGAGCTTCACGGTGGCACCTGGGGCGACTTGAAAGAGCGGGGGAGCCAGGCGCCCGATCACCGTCACTCCGCCCGTGGTGCTGGCGTCGATGGTCATGTCCGTTGTCAGACTTGGTAACGGACGCGTCAGCTGGAGCGTCTGTGGGGAGCCAAAGACACGTTCGTCAAAACGAATGGTGTCCGGCTCTGCTGTGGCGTTTGCCAGGTGAATCGCCCCTCGCAGGGAACAATCCTCGCCACCCGCACGCGTACATCCGCGCAGGTCCAGATCCTCTGTGGTATCCACCGTCAGGTCAGGGAAGCTCTGGTACTCGAACGAGCCGAGCTCCGTGAACGACCCAACGACACGGGGGTCGCCGTTTCCGCGCTGGTCCCATTGCAGCGGCACACCGTTCTCGTCCAGGGCCGATGCGTTGTCTCCCCGGTTGATGGCCGGACTCCCCGCCTGGAGCGGGAACGTCACCGTGGGACCATTGTACCCGCCCAGAGGCCCGAAAAGCGGATCGGCACTCGTGATCGGCTCGCCACACCGTTCGTTCGATTCGATCAGATTGTGGGTGCTGGCTGGGTCCACGGGTCCTTTCGCGACACAGTCGGCTCCGACGGTGCTGTTGGCCAGGATCGTGTTGCGCAGCAGCAAGGTTCCACTGCTGAACAGGGCGCCACCGTTCGGGGCACCGTTCTGCGAGAACGTGCAGTTGGTGACGGTGGCCCATCCCCCGTCATTGGCCAGTCCTCCACCGCTCTTTCCCGCGCTGTTCCTCGCGAACGTGCTGTTGATGGCCGCGAGTGTCGATCCAGCGTTCGAGATCCCTCCCCCCATGGTATCGGCGGCGTTTCCCATGAGCGTGGCATCCCGGAGAACCAGATGGCCGCGATTCAGAATCCCGCCTCCGACCCTCGCCTGACCATCCGCGATGGTCACAGCGCTCAGCGTCACCCGAGCTTCCGCAGTTACCAGGAAGACGCGGAACCGTCCATTACCGCTGATCGTCACACCGTGAGGCACCCAGAGTCTCCCCGGGATCCGGCCGTCCAGCGTGATCTCCGAGGACAGATCTGGCAACTCGCTGGCCAGCACGATGGTCTGTGGCGTGCGGAACGGACCCACCTCGGAGTCGAACCGGATGGTGTCCGGTCCTGGGAGGGAGTTTGCATTGAGGATCGCCTGTCGCAGCGATCCCTCGCCTGCATCCTTCGTGTTGGTGACGACAAAGTCATTCTTCGGGATCTGCACTTCGGCCGTCGCGTGGACCTCGTACCCGGCTACGGACTCCAGCTGGAACAGGATCGTCTCATCCGGCTCGGCGTGCACGTCGTCCACGATCTCGATGGTCAAGAGAGCGAAGGACTGTCCATCGTGAATCATGGCCGCCGGATTTTCATTCTCCACAGCCTCCGTCCCCGAGACCACCCAGTCGATGCCCGCTGTGGCACTGCCCCACGCCCGGATCCGCACTTGGAGATCACCCTGAGTGGTCGTTCGGTGAATCTGTATCACCGCGTCCTGCGCCTCGTGGACAGGGAGGTCGGGCGCAAGGATCCTCACCACCGGGAGGGGCGCCGGGGGAGGCTCGGAGGGGGCCTGTAGCGTCACTGCAGCACAGCCTCCGGCCGCCAGCGCGAAGAGCGCCGCGAGAAGCCACGGACCACGGACAGCGTCCATACTCTGGACGCCGTTGATCAATTGCACGCGAATCCGCATACGTCATCAGTTTCCGACACGCAAAAAGCATCCCAGACCGTTGAGCAACAGACCGAATCGACGGTGCAGATGCTCATCACACAACTGGGGCTGACCGGTGGCGAATCGCATCCGCTCGTCAGAGGAACACCGGTGACGCATTGCTGGTGTTCGCAGCCGCTGGCACTTTCCTCGCAGGCGAGGCTCCCGCACGTGGTCAGGACCCGCGCCACACACGCGTCATCCCACGAGGTCGTGCAACACGATGGCGCCGCTGCGCAGATGCTCGTCACGCACGCACCGCAGCCGGAAGCCAGCGGTGAGCCGACATCGCACATGTCATGGAAGCAGGTCGAGCAGGCGCCGAAGCTCTGCAGGCTTCGCTGACCCGCCGACCCCGACCCGGCCGACCCCTCCCCGAAGCTGTTCACCGCGGTGGAAATCCACCACAGGATCGACCCGACACCCGGTGTCTCGTTGAGGATATCACCGGTCGTCGTGCCCGTCCCGTTGAAGCGCAGACAAGACTCCGTCGCGGAGTTCTGCAGGTTGGGAAGGAACCCAAGTCGCCCGCGATACACGATGTAGGAGTCGGCGTCGGGAACGGCGGGCCAATCGAGCCTTGTCGGGTTGGCCCACATCGCGTTCGTCACCTCCGCGGGTGTCTGGTCGTCCACCAGGGCGCACTGCGAGAACTCCGACGTGTTGCTCCCCGGGTCGGTGGCCGTTGCCGTGACGAAAGTCCCCACAGGCAGGGGGAACGGCAGCACGAACAGGAAGCTCGCATCGCCCGCACCGTTCGTCGTCGCGGTCCTCGACGTGAAGAACTGACCGCCCTCTCCATGTCCGCTCGGATCGCAGACCGAGTGCCCGAAGAACTCCAGCGTAAACGCGGTGGACGCGCTGCTGTGGAGGACGCCCTCGATGGTTGAGGCACCCGCGTCGGTGATTACTGACAATAGCTCGGGAAAATTCTGGAGGCCATTGCCTCCGGTGTCTCCGTCGCCCGGGTCATTCGGCGTGACGCCGTCGGCCCCCAGGTCGATCCCCAGGGAGTTGTTGGAGACCACCGAGTTCCTCACGAGAGCATTGCCGGTGCCCTCGAGGACGGCAATCCCCGAACCACGGTTGAACGCAATGGTGTTCCGCAGACTGGACGTGGTCCCGCCGACGGTGTTGCCGCTGGCCGCTATGCGAACCCCGTCCCCTTGGTTCCCCAGAGGAGCGGTGCCCGTGATGTCGGTCCCGATGAAGTTGTCCTGGATCAGGTTCCCTGTGGCGAACGGGCCATTGATCCGGATCCCTTCCTCCCCGTTGGCCGAGATGATGTTTCGGAGCGTCGAAAGCCCGGCGACGGTGTTGCCCGGGGCATTCTCCAGGAGCACGCCCGGGCCACCGTTGCCAGCACCCGACACCCCGTCCATGGCCGTCCCGATGAGGTTGCCCCGGATCAGGTTGCCCGTGGAGGTGCTTCCCCGGATCTCGATCCCGGCGCCGAGGTTGCCGGAGATGACGTTCCGAGTGTCGAACGTATTCCCCCCCACCGTGTTCCCGCCCGAGTCCTCGATGAGGACGCCTGAACCCGTGTTGGGGAGAAGGAGGCTTGCGCCGGGGTCCAGTCCCACCACATTGCCGACCACGAGGTTCCCGCCCGGTCCGGAGATGCGGATTCCCGAGCGCGGGCGGCGTTGCCCCACACCGCCGGCCCCGAAGCGGTTGATGGCCAGGGCACGCACCGTGGTCATCCCGGCGACGATCCAGAGCCCGTCTGCACCGGCACCGGCCAGGCTGCCGTCCAGCTCGATGAGGGGGCTCCCGGCGAAGCCCGGCTGGGTGCTCCCGTCGAGGGTGAGGGGATCGGTGACGGACGGAAGCGACGTCAAGGGCTGGATCGTGTGGACTCCCGCGCCCGGGATGTTGAACACGATGCTGTCAGCGCCGGGGCTCCCATTGGCATCCAGGATGGCCTGCCGCAGCGAGCCGGCACCGGAGTCGCCCGCGTGGGTCACCACGAACGTCGCCAGGGAAGCCGTCACTAGCTCCGGCTGCTCTCCGGAGAGCACGCTGGTGGGCCAGGTCGCCATCATGCTCAGACAGGCAAGACAGACCGCCCATCTCAAACTGTTCATTTCCCGACTCTCCCTCTCCTGCGTCCGTCGACCGGGCTGGAAACACTTGCAGATTTCCTCAATGCCGGCGCG
>CBDVAL010000106.1:0-11487 GCA_965371955.1 uncultured bacterium
TGGCTGCGGGCTGTTCCTCATTCCCATTCGATGGTGGCCGGCGGCTTGCTGGTGATGTCATAGACCACCCGATTCACCCCCCGGACCTCGTTGATAATACGGGATGATACCTTTCCCAGGAACTCCGCGGGAAGCCGTGACCAGTCCGCGGTCATGAAGTCCTCCGTATCCACGCAACGCAGGGCCACCACGTTCTCATAGGTGCGGTAGTCGCCCATCACCCCCACGGTGCTCACCGGCAGCAGGACGGCGAAGGCCTGCGCCGTATGCCGGTAGAGATCGGCGCTGTGCAGCTCCTGCAGGAAGATGGCGTCGGCCTCGCGCAGGATTCCACAGCGCTCGGCGGTGACCTCCCCCACCACACGCACCGCGAGCCCCGGCCCGGGAAACGGGTGCCGGGACAGAAAGTGCTCGTCCAGCCCGAGTTCGCCGCCCAGGCTGCGGACCTCGTCCTTGAACAGCATCCTGAGCGGCTCCAGCACCTCGAGATCCATGTGCTCCGGCAGGCCACCCACGTTGTGATGTGTCTTGATGGTGTTGGCCGCCCCGTGCTCCGATGCCGACTCGATGACGTCGGGATAGAGAGTTCCCTGCCCGAGCCACAATACCCGGCCGATCTCGCGCGCTTCCTCCTCGAAGATGCGCACGAAGGTCTCGCCAATGCGCTTGCGCTTCTCCTCCGGCGCCATGATCCCTGCCAGGTGCTCCAGGAAAGCCTGTGACGCGTCCCGATGCCGCACTTGCACCTGGAAGCGGCGCGCAAAATCCTCGTTGACCTGGTCCGCCTCGCCCTTGCGCAGCAGCCCGTTGTCGATGAACAAGCAGGTCAGCTGATCGCCCACAGCACGATGGATGAGCAGGGCCGCCACCGCCGAGTCCACTCCGCCGGAGAGTCCGGCCAACACCCGCCCTTCGCCGACACGGCGGCGGATGGCCTCCACCTGCTCGTCCAGGAAGGCGGCCATTCCCCACTGGCCGGAACAGTGGCACACCTCGAACAGAAAACGCCGCAACATGTCGCGTCCGTTGCGCGTGTGGGCCACCTCCGGATGGAACTGCAGCGCGAACAGTTTGCGTTGTGGGTGAAAGACCGCCACGGGCCCCGCATTGCCGGTCTCGCCCAGCACCCGGAAGCCACCCGGCAGCGCCGTGATGCGGTCGCCGTGGCTCATCCACACGGGCTGCTGCGGCTCCATCCCCTGAAACAGCGACTCGTCGCGCACCTGCACCTCTGCCGGACCGTACTCGCGGCGTGAGCCGGACTCCACCGTGCCGCCCAGCTCGTGCATCATCACCTGCATGCCGTAGCAGATGCCGAGCACCGGCCAGGGTCCTAGCAGCAGCTCGGGGTGCGGGCGGAGAGCGTCGTCGTCGTAGACGCTGCCCGGCCCCCCGGACAGGATCACGCCGAGGACAGGCAGGCTCTTCAGGGCCTCCGGAGCGCTGTCGGCAGGATGGATCTCGCAGTAGACGCCCAGCTCGCGCACCCGGCGCGCGATCAGCTGGGTGTACTGTGAGCCGAAATCGAGGATGGCAATGGTCTCGTGCTTCATGGCCCTTCCGGTCCGGGCGGTGTGCTGTTAACCTTAGAAACCTTCCATGATGGTTGCCACCACGGTGCGGGCGAAGTCACGACTGATCTCCTCGATGGCCACGATGGATTCGTCGAAGGACTCGCTCGCCGTCGAATCGACTTCGTACTGGTCACGGAAGACGAAGTGATCGTCCTTCCACAGGATGACATCGTTGACCAGATCCCTTAGCTCTGCATGAACCTGGATCTCGATCTCGTAACGGTTGGCCAAGCCGTCCCTGCGCACTCCCACGGGATGACGACGGTATACGGTCACGGTCCCGGTGAGCAGGGCCTCCGCGTCCTCCGGCGATGAGGTGGTGGTGTATCCGCCGCGGCGGATGAACTCGTCCGCCACCGCCTCGGTGATCCGTTGCGCAATGTCCGGCTGGCGGGTTTCGTTCACGAACAGCGGTACCGCGATACGACGCACGTGGTCCGGAAGTGTCGTGCCCTTGCCGGCCAACCGGTAACCGCAGGCGGCGACGCCGCACAGCACGAGGCCCAGTAGGACCGTCCGGCCGGGTGCGGTCATGACACCACCAGGTTGATGAGCTTGCCCGGCACGTGCACCACCCGCCGGACCGTCTTGCCCTGCAGATGCGCCGCCACGCCCTCATGGGCCCGTGCCCCGGCCAGGACCTCGTCCTCGGAGGCCTCCGGCGCCAGCTCCATGCTGCCGCGCAGCTTGCCGTTCACCTGCACCACCACCGTGACCGTCTCCCGGGCCAGGAACTCCTCCCGGCAGCGCGGCCAACCCTGCTGCACCAGCGAGCCCGGCTTGCCGAGGTGCTCCCATGCCTCGGACGCCAGGTGCGGCGCGAACGGGCACAGCAGCAGCAGCAAGGTCTCGAGCCCCTCCTGTACCGCGTAGGCGAGCCCTCTGTCCTCTAAGAGAGGAAGCTGTCGGTTGCCGCCATCCGAGATCTCCGCGGTGGCCGACTGCAGTTCGTTCACCAGTTCCATGATGGCCGCCACCGCCGTGTTGAGGTGCAAGCGCTCCTCGATGTCGGTGGTCACCCTGCGGATGGTGTCGTGCGTCTTGCGGCGCAGTGCGCGAGCCTCGGCGGAGAGAGCGTCCGCCGCCGGCTCCGCCATGCCCTCGGCGCCGGACAGCCGGTGCACCAGGCGCCAGGCCCGCTGCAGGAAGCGATGGCACCCCTCGATACCCGTGTCGGACCAGTCCATGGCCTTCTCCGGCGGCGCCGCGAACACGGCGAACAGCCGGGTGGTGTCCGCACCGTAGCGGTCCAGAAGGTAGTCGGGGTCCACGGTGTTGAACTTCGACTTCGACATCTTCTCCTTCTTGACCTCCACCGCCTTGCCGCACACAGCGCAGCTCGCCGCGGCGGGATCGTCGCGCCATCCGCCGGCGCGCCTGTCCGCCGCCAGGTAGCCGTGCTCGGGACAACGATACGACCAGTCCACCACCATGCCCTGGCTCAGGTGCCGGGTCACCGGCTCCCTGACATCCACCAGCCCGAGTTCCTGCATCACTCGCGCGAAGAAGCGTGTGTAGATCAGATGGAGGTTGGCGTGCTCGATGCCGCCGATGTAGAGATCCACCGGAAACCAGTAGTTGACCTCCTCCCCCACCGGCAGCTCGGTGTTCCCGGGATCGCAGTAGCGGTAGTAGTACCAGCCCGAGTCGACGAAGGTGTCCATGGTGTCGGTCTCGCGCCGTGCGGGGCCCTGGCACCGCGGACAGGACACGCGCACGAAGGACTCGTCCGCCGCCAGCGGAGAGCCTCCCTTGCCGGTGATGTCGATATCCGGCGGCAGGATCACCGGTAGATCCTCCACCGGCACCGGCACCGCACCGCATCCTTCGCAGTGAATGATGGGGATGGGAGTGCCCCAGTAGCGCTGCCGGGAGATCCCCCAGTCGCGCAGGCGGTACTGCACCTTGCCGCCACCGAAGCCGTTCTCGGTGGCATGACGCACCATTGTCTCTCGCGCCTTCCCGGAGGGCTCCCCGGTGAACTCGCCCGAGTCCACCAGCACGCCCTCGCCGACGAAAGCCTCCTGCTGCACATCAAGGCTCACCCCCACGGGCTGCACCACCTGCACGATGGGCAAGCCGTAGCGCCGCGCAAACTCGTGGTCCCGTGTGTCGTGCGCCGGCACGGCCATGAGCGCGCCGGAGCCGTACTCGGCCACCACGAAGTTGGCCACCCAGATGGGCACGCGCTCGCCATTGTAGGGATTGATGGCGTGACGACCGGTGAACACGCCGCTCTTCTCGGCCGTCTCCTGCGTGCGCTCGGCGGTGGTGCGATGGGCGTGCGCCTCACAGTATCCCAGGACCTGCCCGGCCTGCTGTGTGTCGCTCACCAGGCTGCGCAATTCCGGATGCTCCGGCGCCATCACGAGGAAGGTGCAGCCGAAGATGGTATCCACGCGGGTGGTGAAGATGGAGATCTCCACGTCGCTATCCGCCACGCAGAAGCGCACGTAGGCGCCTACGCTGCGCCCGATCCAGTTGCGCTGCATGGTGCGCACGCGCTCCGGCCAGCCCTCCATCGTGTCCAGGGCCGACTGCAACTCATCCGCATAGCGTGTGATGCGCAGGAACCAGCCGTCCATCTCGCGCAGCTTCACCGGCGTGCCGCAGCGCCAGCACGCCCCGCTCTCCGCCTGTTCGTTGGCGAGAACGGTGGCGCAGTGATCGCACCAGTTCACCGCCCGGCGTGATCGGTAGGCCAGATCGCGCTCGAGCATCTGCAGGAAGAGCCACTGGTTCCAGCGGTAGTAGTCGGGTCGATGGGCGGCCACCTCGCGCTCCCAGGCGTAGGAGAAGCCCAGGCGCCGGAACTGCTTGCGCATGCGGTCGATGTTCTCCTCCGTCCAGGCCATGGGCTGGGCGCCGTGATCAATGGCAGCGTTCTCCGCGGGCAGCCCGAATGAATCCCAGCCGATGGGATGCAGCACGTTCTTTCCCTGCATGCGCTGCTGGCGCGCCACCACATCGCCGATGGAGTAGTTGCGCACGTGCCCCATGTGGATACGCCCCGACGGATAAGGCAGCATCTCCAGACAGTAGTACTTGGGCCGGCGCGGATCCGCGTCGGCCTCGTCCATGCGGCCTTCCTGCCAGTGCTGTTGCCAGCGCTGATCGACGCGATGATGGTCGTAGCTCTTCATGGTTCGCTGTTGCTGTCTTTGTCTGTGAATCCGTTGCGGACGGGGGTTTCCTCCGCACGGCCGGCCAACGGTACCATACCGGCGCCCGGCGTTCAATCCGCGCTGGATGCATCCTTTCCGGGGGGCACGAGCCGCAGCCCGCATCGTGCCACCAGCGCTCCGGGCATCTCGTCGAGGTCCAGTTCCCTGTTCACCGCGCCGGCCCGCACAGCACCACCGGGCATGCCGTAGATCACCGCCGAGTCTCGCGACTCCGCCAAGGTGAACCCGGCGGCGGCACGGATGGCAGCCAGTCCTTCACGCCCGTCCTCCCCCATGCCGGTGAGCAGGACCCCGACAACGGTCCGGCCCAGCGTGGACGCCGCCGAGCACATCAGGATGTCCGCCGACGGGGCGTAGAGCTCGTCGCTCTTCTTCCGGCGCAACCGCAAGATCCCGCCGTCTCCCGCCCGCGCCACGTTTCCCTGGCTACCACCGGGGAGAATCAGCACCTCGCCCGCTTGCAGCTTCTCGCCGCCACGCGCCTCCTGCACCTTCATCCGGCTGGAACGGTCGAGACGTGCGGCATAGGCAGCGGTGAACAGGGCCGGCATGTGCAACGCCACGATGATGCACGCGTCGAACGATGCCGGCAGTGCCTCCAGGAGGGTCTCCACGGCCCGCGGCCCCCCGGTGGAGGCGCCGATGACCACCAGGTCACCGGAGTGCGGCGCGGCCGGGCTCATGCAGACGGGACACGCGACAGGCTGCCTTCGTCGAGGCGACGACGAACGGCGTCGAGGATGCCATTCACAAAGGTGCCGGAGTCGGCATTGCCGAACTGCTTGGCCAACTCGATGGCCTCGTCGAGGACCACCGGCGATGGTGTTCCGCCGTGCAGTAGCTCGAACAGCGCGAGCCGCAGTACGTTTCGATCCACCATGGCCATGCGCTCCACCTTCCAGTTTGTGGCGGACTCCTCCAGCACGGCATCCAGGCTTTCCTGGTGTTCCCACGAGCCGCGAACGAGTTCCTCGGTGAAGCTCATCACCTCGGCCGGCGCTGGCCGGGCCTCCCAGAACAACGGCAGCGAGTGAGTCGGCTCGTCACCGGTGGCGTCCAGCTGGAACAGAAGCTGGACGGCATACTGTCGAGCGCGATGTCGAGTGCCCACGGTCTCTCCTGTGCCTCAAAGTTCAAGACGGCGCATCAGCTCCACCATCTCGATGGCTGCCAGGGCGGCGTCGGCACCCCGGTTGCCCATCTTGCCGCCGGCACGATCCTCGGCCTGTTGATGATTCTCCGTGGTGAGCACGCCGAGCGTGATGGGCACTCCGGAGTCGGAACTGGCCCGGGCAATGCCATGGCTCACCTCCCGGGCGATGATCTCGTAGTGCAACGTCTCCCCCCGCACCAGCGCGCCCAGGCACACCACCGCATCGTGGCCACCGCTCTCGGCCAGTTTCCGCGCCATCAGGGGAATCTCGAACGAGCCCGGCACCCGCACTACCTGCAGGTCCTGCTGCCGCACGCCATGCTGCCGCAGGCACGCCAGCGCACCCTTGAGGAGCCGCTCGCAGATCCCGGCGTTGAACCGAGCTACCACCAGCGCGACGCGCATTCCGGTCCCGTCCACGCTCTGATCGAGGTCTCCGGGACGCTGGGTGCTCAATGGACTCCCCCCGCGGCGATGGCAGGCTTCCTGTCAGCTCAGTATGGCCGTAAGTCTAGAGAAATCAATGAGTTTCTGTCAAGAGACGGCATCGAGATAGCGCCGGAGCAGGAGGTCCACGCGCTGCCGGGCGGTCTTGGAAATGGCCTGGGGCGGGGTGAGCACGGCGGTATCCAGGGCCCGGGCACAGCCACAATCCCGCGGGGCGCTCAACACGTCGCTCACCAGGGCGGAGCGCAGCAACCGTCGTGCCGACTCGGCATTCCTGCGCAGGTTGTCGAGCACCTGTTCCACGGTGACCGGCTCCTCATCCATCTTCCAGCAATCGTAGTCGGTCACCAGCGCCATGGTGGCGTAGCAAATCTCGGCCTCCCGTGCGAGCTTGGCCTCCGGCAGGTTGGTCATCCCGATGACCCGGGCGCCCCACTGGCGGTACACCATGGACTCGGCTCGCGTGGAGAACTGTGGTCCCTCGATACACAGGTAGGTCCCACCGTCGTGATGCGGGATCTCCAGGTCCTTTGCCGCCTGTAGCAGCACCTGGCGCAAGGGGCCACACAGGGGCTCGGCGAACGCCACGTGCACCACGACGCCGTCGCCGAAGAACGTCCCTGGCCTCTGCCGGGTGGTGTCGAGAAACTGATCCGGCACCACCACGTCCAGCGGGTGCACCTCCTCGTGCAGGCTCCCCACCGCACTGGCGGAGAACAGGCGCTCCACCCCCAGCGCCTTGAAGCCGTAGATGTTCGCCCGGAAGTTGATCTCAGACGGGGTGAGTGAGTGTCCCACACCATGCCGGGCCAGGAACGCCAGCCGCCGGCCCTCCAGCGTTCCCAGGACGTAGGGGGCCGACGGACGGCCGAACGGTGTGTCCATCTCGAGTTCGTCGAGCACCTCCAGATCCGGCAACCCCTGGATCCCGGTGCCGCCGATGATCCCCAGTTCCGCTCGCTGCTTCATTCGTCCTCCCTCGGAGCCATGGCAGCCTCGAGCTCCTCCACCGTGCGAAACGGACCGCGATTGCTCCGCCCCTGCACCAGATAAGCGGCGGTACCCTCGCCCGGCAGGATCCCGAACCCGCGCAGGAGTTCATCGTCCTCCCCATCGCGCAGCGGCATGACCACCTTCCACACCGGCAGCCCTCTCAGAGCCGCCCGCCGCAGTTCGCGCGCCACGGGGTCGCGCTCCTCCCCTGCCCGCTCCACCACAGCCACCTGGCCAGGGAACTGGAAGTTGCGATGCAACGCCAGGGACATGGGAATGGCGCGCACGCCGTAGCCGGCGAACTCATCGGCGAAGGCCTCCAGGATCTTCTGCCCGTCCTTCCAGAGCGAGTCGCCCGGCACCAGCGCACCGAGCTCGAACATCAACACCGCTGCCTCGGCATTCTCCTCGATCCGTCGATCGGGAATGCCCTCCTCGCCGATGTCGCCCCAGGCCGGACGTCGATCCACCAGGGATCCCCACTCCTTATCCATGAATCGCCCCGCCACGAAGTCCAGCCGCTTCACCGAGCACTCCCGGAAGCGCTCCTCCCCGGTGGCCTGGTACGCCGTGAGGCAGGCGCCGGCCACCTGGTTCTGATCCCAGAGCAGCACGCCCGCAAGGATGCGCGGAGGACTGATCTCCATGCCGTGGAAGACGCCGTCGGTGTCGGTGGTCAGCGCCGATCGGATGTAGTCCAGGGCGCCCAGGGCGGCCTGCAGCGCGTCCTCCCGTCCCAGAAGGGCCCAGGCATGCAGCAGGGCCTTGGCGGCCTCCGCGTTCCAGCCGGTGAGGAATACCGGGTCGGTGCGCATGCTCACCCTCTTGCCCCACGCAACCCGGAGCTGAGAGCGCGCGGCCTCGAGCAGCGGACCGACCTCCTCGGCGGATCGCCCCAGGGCTGCGGCCACCTCCACGGGGTCCATGGCGTCACGCAGATGCCGCGGCGACGCGTCCGCGGAGGCATCCATGCCGTAATGCAATGCCGCCGCGTCGAGCTGGGGGCGCTGGAGAGCCTTGCGGAAGCTCTTCCAGGACCACAGCATCCGCGCCGGATCCTCGGCCACGCGGCTGGCCATGAACAGGCCCAGCTCGGGAACGAAGAAGTCCTTCAGCAGCACATCGATGAGATCCCGAGCGACCTCGAGGTAGTGCTCATCTCCCAGTACCCGGTATCCCTCCAGGTAGGCCAGCAGCATGTCTCCCTGGGTGTGCAGCAGTTGTTCCGGCGACGGGGAGCCCCAATCCGGCGATCGAGCCAGGTGGTAGAACGATCCGTCCAGCGGGTTACGCACCGCGCCCCGGGAGAGGGCGGTCAGCATACGTTCCGCAAACGCGCGGTAGTCCACCTCGCCGGTGTTGGCATAGTGCTCCAGCGCCGCGTGCACGGGCTCGCTGCGCACCTCACGCACGGTGCCCCGCAAGCCTCCGTTCACCTTGTCCTGCAGGCGTAGGATGACGTTGGCAGCCATCCCGGCCATGTCCGGCTCCAGCGGGCGGGAGGTCACGTTGCGGTGCAGGCGGGCCTGGTCCAGCCAGTTCTGCACCATGGCGTCCATGGAATCCGCGGAGCGTCGGAAGTGCCGTTCCACCAGGTCGAGATAGGGAAGCAGCGTGTCCACGGTCAGATTGGCGCCGCCCGCGCGCAGGAACTCGGTGCCGTCCTGGAAGAACATGGAGTTGCCGGACGGCAGCGCGAAGGCCACCGACGGCAACCCTCCCCGGCTGTAGCGCGCGAACAGGTCGGGGCGCCGATCACGGTCGACGAGGATGGGCAGGAAGCTGTTCTCGATGCGCTCGCGGATCTCAGGATGGTGGAGAACCTCTTCCTCCACCCGCTTGCACTCCACGCACCAGCCGGCGGTGAAAAAAAGCAGCACCGGACGCCGCAGGGTCTGTGCGTGGCGCAGGGTGGTCTGTTGCCACTCCAGCCAGCGGATCGGCGCCTTCTCCTCTTTCTTCGCCAGGCCGGGAGATTGCGCCAGCAGGAGGATCAGCGTCGCGCACAGGGCCAGCAGCTGGGGACGGATGAGTGGTGGCATCAGCAGGGTGATCTCCATACGGGCAACGGCTTTGAATTCTAGGGATCGGCTCGCCCGGAATCAAACCGCCACCTGCTCAACCGGCCACCTGGGGCTCCTCCAGGCCGAGATAGGCCTGCACCCGCAGCCCCACGATGGAATGGAAGCTGTCGGCCAGGGAGGGCTGTCCCGGCGCGCTGCGGTCCACCACCAGCTTCTCCACGCGCAGCATGGGGTAGAACACCAGAGACAGCCCCATGCCGCTCTCCTCCTTGCGCGCCACGTGGCGTGCCCAGTCATCGAAGGAGTTGAGGTCGATGCCCTCCAGCCACAGGCCGCTGACATCCTGGGAGCGCAGCACACCCCAGACGCGCTCCTTGGGCGAGTGCAGGTAGGCGACGATGAGGGTCTCGGGGTTCATAACGCGTTACCCTACCATGCCTTGCATGTTCGCCGTAGGTCCTCTTACTGCGTTTCCAGAACAGGGAGCCGTCCGGGGGTCCACGCCGGAATGGCCGAACCCGGCGCGCTTCGCCGCGGGCTTGAAGCACTCCCGGTAGGCTCGGTCAGTAAAGGCTACTTTTCCGGCTCCCCTCTCTATCCCTCGGGCGGAGCGTAGAGGACGGTGCGGGTGTACGGGGCGGGCACACCGGTCACCGCGAGGCCGTTCTGCTCCTGGAACTCGGACACGGCCTTCATGGTGCGCTCGGACAGATGGCCGCTGACCTCGCCGCGGAACAGCCCGCGATCCTTCATGGTCTTCTGCACCTTCTCCAGCGTCCCCTTGTCCGGGAGAGCGTAGGGCTCACCGTCGAGGCCCATCACCAGACCGGTCACCCGCATCTCCTGAGCCCGCTTCTCCTCGCGCTCCCGACGCTCGGCCTGCACACGGGCGATCTCGCCGTTGACGCCGCTGCTGACCTGGGAATAAGAGCTCTCAAGCTCGTCGAGGGTCCCCTCGGCGGCGGTCTGGGTGTTCTGCCAGGAGTCGGGGGACGCGCCCCGCATGTTCTGGATGCCGCGGTCGGCCTCGGCCAAGCGTCCCGACAGCGCGGTGATCTGGCTGGCATCGACCTCCTCATCGCCCGCCTTCTGCTCAAGTGCCGTCACATCCTGGCGCAGCTTCGCGAGGCGAGCCGATACGGCGTCCACCGCCCGGGACCTCTCCTGCTCTGCCGCCGTGGTGGCCGCGTCGCCGGTCGCCGCCGGCTCCTGGTCGGTGCCCTCATCCCCGCCGCCGCCGCAGGCGGCCAGGGCCAGCACCATGAAGATCGCTAGGATCGAGATCGACACACGCGCTGCGCGCAACGGGGCTTTGCTTCGAATCTCCATGACAGGCTCCCTCCGTGAGACGCCCGAGTGTCCGGACTCCATCAGGATTGAATGCAGGATCATTCTACAGGGCCGGGCACCCCGAAGCCAACCGAGCTCTCCCCCGCTCTGGGCGCGCGGCTCTGAGCTCCTGGCCATCTCCAAGGCCCCCGTGCATGTTTGTCATGTCACCGGTGCCGGGCGGTGGGAACAGGTGGCCATCTGGGTGGCCATGCGAGTGGTGCGAGGGCTACGAGTGGGTTATTGGGGTGTGCGAAAACGAAGGCCCCGCCTGGAAACCCTTGCCAAGCGGGGCCGTCTCGAACGCTCCTTGGGCGAGTGCAGGTAGGCGATGATGAGGGTCTCGGGGTTCATGATGAGTCCGGCCGGGAGTATAGAATATCCGGTGACGTGCCTCAATGACCCCGGCCCTGGGCCCGGGAATGGAGATCGACGCAGGTGACAGCTCTCGAGAAAACACCGCTCTGGCGTCCGGATGAGGGACGGGTGCGCGGCAGCAACCTGTACCGGTTCATGGAGTGTCTGAGAGAACAGGGGGTGGGATCGTTCGCGGATTATGCCTCGCTGCACGCCTGGTCCGTGCAGCAATCCGCCGAGTTCTGGTCGGCCCTGTGGGACTTCGCCGACGTGAGGTCGTCGCGCAAGGGCGGGACGGTGCTGGAGGAGGGCGACCGCATGCCCGGCGCCCGGTGGTTCCCCGAGGCACGGCTGAACTTCGCGGAGAACCTGCTGCGCAGGCGCGACCAGGGCAGTGAGAATTCGTAGACGAGCGAGCCCGACCG